>JBOFLH010000441.1:0-14938 GCA_051657765.1 Nocardioides sp.
GAGTCACCACGCCGTCGGCTCGTACCTGAGCGTAATCGCGCACTCGCCGCAGCAGCCGGTTGGCGATCCTCGGGGTCCCGCGTGAGCGCGAGGCGATCTCGGTGGAACCGTCTGGGGTGATCGACACGCCCAGCAAACCAGCTGAGCGATGCACGATCAGGTCCAGCTCGTCGGGCTCGTAGAACTCAAGGCGCGCGGTGAAGCCGAACCGGTCCCGCAACGGCCCCGGCAACAACCCGGCACGCGTGGTCGCGCCGACCAGGGTGAACGGCGGGATCTCCAACGGGATGGCGGTTGCACCGGGGCCTTTGCCGATGACCACGTCAACCCGGAAGTCCTCCATTGCCATATAGAGCAGCTCTTCGGCGGGTCGAGACATTCGGTGGATCTCGTCGACGAACAACACGTCGCCCTCGTTGAGACCGGACAGGATCGCCGCAAGATCGCCGGCATGGGTGATGGCCGGACCACTGGTGAGCCGTAACGGGGTGGACATCTCGGCGGCGACGATCATCGCCAAGGTCGTCTTGCCCAATCCCGGTGGCCCGGACAGCAGGACGTGGTCCGGCGCCCGACCCCGCCTGCGGGCCGCTTCGAGCACCAGGCCAAGCTGCTCGCGCACGCGGGTTTGCCCGATGATTTCGTCCAGGCTGCGCGGGCGAAGCGCGGCCTCCACGGCCCGTTCGTCGCTGTCGGCCTCGGCGGCGGTCAACGCGCGCAGATGCGCCTCCTCGATCTGGTCAAGGTGGGTCGCGGAGTCACCGGCCGGATGGTCCACGGCTCAGGCCCTGCTCAGCGTCTGCAACGCGGCCCGCAGCAGCGCACCGACGTCCGGCGGGTCGCCGGCCTGCACGGCGACCGTGTCCACCGCGGCGTCGGCTTCTCTGGCTGACCAACCCAAACTGGTGAGCCCCTGATGCACCTGGTCCCGCCAGGACTGCTCCGGCGGTGCCGGGCGGGGGCTCAGCCGGCCACCAGCGGGCGCGCCCAGTCGGTCGCGCAACTCCAGGATGAGGCGCTGGGCGCCTTTCTGCCCGATACCGGAGACTGTGGTCAGCGTGCGTACGTCGTCGGTGGCGATCGCGGTTCGCAGCTGGTCGGGGGTCAGCGCCGCCAGGATCGCCTGAGCCAGCTTGGGCCCGACGCCGGACGCGGTTTGCACCAGCTCGAAGACTGTCTTCGCGTCGTCGTCGCCGAAGCCGAACAGGGTCAGCGAGTCCTCCCGGACCACCATGCTCGTGGGCAGGCTCGCCACCTGACCGAGGCGCAGGGTGGCGAGAGTGTCCGGCGTACAGAGCACCTCGAAGCCCACACCGCCCACGTCGACCACCACACTGGTGGGGTTGAGAGCGGCAACCTCGCCGCGAACGAACGCGATCATCGGGACTCCTGTTCCTACTTCTGTCCGGCTTACTTCTGTCCGGGCCAATTCCGTCCGGGCTACTTTTGTCCGGGCTACTCTTGTCCGGCGGCAGCCAGTGCGGCAGCAATCCGGGCCTGCGCGCCACCGCGCCAGATGTGGGTGATCGCCAAGGCCAGCGCGTCCGCGGCATCCGCCGGCTTGGGGGGCGCGCTCAGCCGCAGGATCCGAGTCACCATGGCGCCCACCTGAGCCTTGTCGGCTCGCCCGCTGCCGGACACCGCCGCTTTGACCTCACTGGGGGTGTGTAACGCGACCGGGATGCCTCGCCGCGCGGCGGCCACCAAGGCCAACCCGCTGGCTTGCGCGGTGCCCATCACCGTGCTGGAGTCCGAGCGGGCAAAGACTCGCTCGACCGCCACCGCATCGGGGCGATGCTCATCTAGCCATGCCTCGACGCCGAGGTGAATCGTGACCAGGCGTTGGGCGATCGGCTGGTCCGCAGAGGTCCGGAGCACGTTGACGTCGATGAGTCGCAATGACCCGCCCACGGCGCCGTCCACCACACCCATCCCGCACCGGGTGAGCCCCGGGTCGATGCCGAGCACCCGCATCCGTCCACCTTTCGCCCGAACATGTGTTCGGAGGCCACGTTAGCCGGGTTCCTTCCCACACACCGGCGCGACACGCTCGGCGCTCGGTTACTAGCTTCGATCTTGATCTGCTAGCTCGGCCCGACGCCTGAGTGCATCCGCTTCAGGGCCGTGGCCCGCTCCGTCAAGCCGGATCGCACGCGCGCGCATCGCCGAGGAGTCTCCAGCGCTGATCCCCCAGCTTTCCACAATCCGCTGGTGCGTGTCGCTCCGCATCAGGCCGGCGAGCAACCGGGCCACGGTTGTTACACCAACCAGCACACCGAGCAGCAGACCGGGCACGCGACGCCCCGAGTGGTACAGCCAGAGTCCGAGAAGAAGCATCAGCACCCTAGTGATCACCCAAGCCAACGCGCGTAGCCGACTTGTCCGATTCGAATCACTCGCCATCGCCAAACGGTAGTTCAGGCAAATCAATCAGTCGAGCGTGGCAAGAACCTCGTCGGGGATGTCGGCATTGGTGAAGACGTTCTGCACGTCGTCGAGATCCTCCAGCGCCTCAACAAGGCGAAAGAACTTCACGGCGTTGTCGGCGCCGAGGCCGACCTCGAGGTCGGGAACGAACTCGGCTTCGGCCGAGTCGTAGTCGAGGTCCGCGTCTTGGAGCGCGGTCCGGACGCCGACCAGATCGGTCGCCTCGCTGACCACCTGGAACGCCTCGCCTAGGTCGTTGACGTCTTCGGCGCCCGCGTCCAGGGTGGCTTCCAGCACGTCGTCCTCGGTCACCCTGCGAGCGGCTTGCTCCTTGGGCACGATCACCACGCCTTTGCGGTGGAACAGGAACGACACCGAGCCGGGATCGGCCAGTGTGCCGCCGTTGCGGGAGGTCGCCGTGCGCACCTCCATCGCGGCTCGGTTCTTGTTGTCGGTCAAGCACTCGATCAGCATGGCCACGCCAGCCGGCCCGTAACCTTCGTACATGATCGTCTGGTAGTCGGCTCCCCCAGCCTCGGCGCCGGAACCCCGCTTGACGGCGCGATCTATGTTGTCGTTGGGGACCGACGACTTCTTGGCCTTCTGGATGGCGTCGTACAACGTCGGGTTGCCACCGATGTCGCCGCCACCCATCCGGGCGGCCACCTCGATGTTCTTGATCAACTTGGCGAACAGTTTCCCGCGCCGCGCATCCACCACAGCCTTCTTATGCTTGGTTGTCGCCCATTTGGAGTGACCAGACATTGCGTCCTCTGCTCTCGTCTCTACGCCGTGCGGACCAGGTCCACGAACAGTTGGTGAAGTCGCGGATCGCCGCCGACCTCGGGATGAAACGACGTCGCCATCAGCCGGCCCTGTCGCACCGCGACAATCCTACCGGCGGCCCCACCTGTTGCCCCACCTGTCGCCTGACCTGGTGCCCGGTCTGTGGCCCCACCTGTTACCCGGCCTGCTACAGGGCCTCCTTCGAGGCCCCTTTCAGGGCCTTTTTCAGGGCCCGCGTCGAGCGCCGGAACCGTGCCTAACACCTCTACGCCGGCGCCGACCCGCTCCACCCACGGCGCCCGGATGAACACCGCGTGCACCGGCTGATCGAGGCCGATCACGCAGATGCCCCCTTCGAACGAGTCGACCTGCCGCCCGAAAGCGTTGCGGCGCACGGTGATGTCGAGACCGCCGAAGGTCTCCTGACCGGCGGTGCCGTCCTCGACTCGATCCGCCAGCAAGATCATGCCCGCGCAGGTGCCGAAGACCGGGAAACCGTCGGTGATCCGGGCCCGGATCGGCTCAAACACCCCGAAGGCGCGAGCAAGTTTCGCCATCGTGGTCGACTCCCCGCCGGGCAGGATCAACCCGTCACAGGCGGCGAGTTCGGACTCCCGACGTACGGCGAGCGCGTCGACCCCCAGCCCGTGCAACATCTGCAGGTGTTCTCGAACGTCGCCCTGCAACGCGAGAACGCCGATCCTGGGCGACGTTCTGATGGCTGTAGTCCTCATGTTCGACGTTCGGCTGGACCTACCCGTTCGGGGATCCCAACCAGGTTCGCCGCGACGCAATAGCGCACCGCCGAGGAACTCACCAACCGCGTTCGGCGAGCCGGTGCGGCTGCGGAATCTCGTCGACGTTGATGCCCACCATCGCCTCGCCCAGCCCGCGCGACACCTTGGCCACCACGTCGGGATCGTCGAAGAAGGTCGTTGCTTTAACGATCGCCTCGGCTCGCTCCGCGGGGTTCCCGGACTTGAAGATGCCGGAACCGACGAACACGCCTTCTGCGCCCAGCTGCATCATCATGGCGGCGTCGGCGGGGGTAGCGATGCCGCCTGCGGTGAACAGCACCACCGGGAGCTTGCCAGACTGGGCGACCTCCTGGACCAGATCGTAAGGGGCTTGGAGTTCTTTGGCGGCGACATAGAGCTCGTCCGGTTCGAGACCATGCAGCCGGCGCATCTCGGCGCGGATCGTCCGCATGTGGGTCACCGCGTTGGACACATCGCCCGTGCCGGCCTCGCCCTTGGAGCGGATCATCGCCGCGCCCTCGGTGATCCGGCGCAGCGCCTCACCGAGGTTGGTCGCGCCGCACACGAACGGCACGGTGAACGTCCACTTGTCGATGTGATTGGCATAGTCGGCCGGGGTGAGCACCTCGGATTCGTCGATGTAGTCCACGCCCAGGCTCTGCAGCACCTGGGCTTCGGCGAAGTGCCCGATCCGCGCCTTGGCCATCACCGGGATCGACACGGCCTCGATGATGGAGTCGATCATGTCCGGATCGCTCATCCGCGACACCCCGCCCTGCGCGCGAATGTCGGCGGGCACCCGCTCCAATGCCATCACCGCGACCGCACCGGCATCCTCGGCAATGGTGGCCTGCTCCGCGGTGACCACGTCCATGATCACGCCGCCCTTGAGCATTTCGGCCATGCCGCGCTTGACACGACTGGTCCCGGTGCGGACCTCAGGCGCGCCCTGGTCCGCCGTGCGGTCCGGGTCTGAGACTGCTACCGGGGCTGTCTTCGGCACGCTGCTACTCACGTCAACCATGCGTCCATCGTACGGCGCGCGCGGAACCCGAGGCGATTCCCCAAGTGTTTCGGTCCAGCCCTCCTCGAGGAAGCCCCGGACCGGATGACAGCACGCTACTCGGCGGTTGGGGCCATCGCTCGGCGGGCTTGCCGGTGAACCGCCCAGATTCGTTGCAGGACGGTCAGCGTGCTCGCCACGGCCAGGATCCACAACGCGCCGAACAGCAACACCGGCAGGTGCAGCAACTCGCTCAGCCCGGCCGCGAACAGGATCAACACCAGCCGGTCGGCCCGTTCGGCGACTCCGACGTTGGCGCGGAAGCCCAGCGACTCGGCGCGCGCCCGGGCATAAGAGGTGATTCCGCCGCTCACCAGGCAATAGGTGGCCAGCGCCTGATAGAGCCCCGGGTCCTCGGTGCCTACAACGTGCGGGCTGGCGAAGTAGAGAATCAGCCCGGCAAAAATCGCCGCGTCCCCGATCCGATCCAGGGTCGAGTCGAGGAAGGCGCCGAACGGGCTGGTCCGGCCGCTGAGCCGGGCCATCAACCCGTCCACCATGTCGCTGAACACGAAGGCGGTGATGGCAAGCGTGCCGACCAACAGTTCGCCTCGCGGGAAGAACCACACCGCCATGCTGCTCACGCCGACGGTGCCGATCACGGTCACCGCATCCGGACTCACCCCCCAGCGCAGCAGCAGCCGAGCGAGCGGGGACAAGACGGCGGTGAAGAAGGCCTTGAAGTGGTCCAGCATCGACTGTCCGGCTGCTCGCGGATCAGACCTGGACGCGGCGGTTGACGGCGTCGGTGACCCGGCCGATCGCCTCGTCGAGCGGCACGCCGTTGTCTTGGCGCCCGTCGCGATAGCGGAACGACACCGCACCGGCCTCGATGTCCTGGTCACCGGCGATCATCATGAACGGCACCTTCTGTAGTTGCGCGGTACGGATCTTCTTCTGCATCCGCTCGTCGGAGTCATCGATCTCGACCCGCAGGCCGGCGGTCCGCAGCCGGGTGGCGGCGGCATACAGGTAGTCGACGTGCCGCTCGGCGACCGGGATACCCACCACCTGGACCGGCGCCAGCCAGGGCGGGAAGGCACCCGCGTAGTGCTCGACAAGCACGCCGACGAAACGTTCGATGGAGCCGAACTTCGCCGAGTGGATCATCACCGGGCGTTGCCGGGTCCCGTCGGCGGCGCTGTATTCGAGGTCGAAACGACTCGGCTGATTGAAGTCGTATTGGATGGTCGACATCTGCCAGGTCCGGCCGATCGCGTCGCGCGCCTGGACCGACACCTTCGGGCCGTAGTACGCCGCCCCGCCCGGGTCGGGCACGAGTTCCAGACCGGAGCCCTCGCAGACCTCCCGCAACACCGCCGTCGCGGCCGTCCACTCGTCGTCGTCGCCGATGAACTTGTCGGGCTTGGAGTCGTCCCGAGTAGACAGCTCCAGGTAGAAGTCGTCGAGCCCGAAGTCCCGGAACAGGCCCAGGCAGAAGTCCAGCAGGTGCCGGATCTCGTCGGGCGCCTGATCGGGTGTCACGTAGGAATGCGAGTCGTCCTGGGCGAACCCGCGCACTCGAGTCAGTCCGTGCACGACACCCGACTTCTCGTGCCGGTAGACGTGGCCGAACTCGAACAGGCGCAGCGGAAGTTCGCGGTAGGACCGCTGCCGCGAGCGATAGATGAGGTTGTGCATCGGGCAGTTCATCGCCTTCAGCCGGTAGGCCATGCCGTCGACATCCAGCTCGGGAAACATCCCGTCTGCGTAATACGGCAGGTGACCGGAGGTGTAGAACAATCCCTCTTTGCTGATATGCGGGGTGCCGACGTAGTCGAAGCCCTCCTCAATATGCCGACGCCGGACGTAGTCCTCCATCTCCCGTTTGATGATCCCGCCCTTGGGGTGGAACACCGGCAACCCGGACCCGATCTCGTCGGGGAAGGAGAACAGGTCGAGTTCCCGGCCCAGTTTGCGGTGGTCACGCCGTTCGGCCTCCGCGAGGCGGTGCAGGTAGGCATCGAGAGCTTCCTTGGTCTCCCAGGCGGTGCCGTAGAGGCGTTGCAGCTGGTTGTTCTTCTCCTCACCCCGCCAGTAGGCCGCGGCCGAGCGCATCAGCTTGAACGCCGGGATACGTTTTGTGGTCGGCAGGTGCGGGCCTCGGCACAGGTCGCTCCAGGCCACCTCGCCGTTGCGCCGGAGATTGTCATAGATCGTCAGTTCGCCGGCCCCGACCTCGGCTGAAGCGCCGTCGGCGGCGTCCGCGGCGGAGCCCTTGAGGCCGATCAGCTCGACCTTGTAGGGCTCCCCCGCCAACTCGGCGCGAGCCTCGCTGTCGGAGGTCACCCGACGGGAGAACCGCTGACCCTCCTTGATGATCTTGCGCATCCGGGTCTCGATCTTCTCCAGATCTTCGGGAACGAACGGGGTCTGCACCTCGAAGTCGTAGTAGAAGCCGTTCTCGATCGGCGGTCCGATGCCCAGCTTGGCGTCAGGAAAGAGTTCCTGGACGGCCTGGGCCATCACGTGTGCGGTCGAGTGCCGCAGAATGTCGCGACCGTCGGCCGAGTCGATCCGCACCGGCTCCACCTGGTCGCCGTCGGTCAGCTCGTGGGACAGGTCCCGGAGTACGCCGCCGACCCGGGCGGCAATCACCGCTGGCTCCTCGGCGTACAGCTCCCACGCCTTGGTGCCCGTCGGCACCTGTCGCTGCTCACGCGCATCGGCATGAACAAGAGTGACAGCGAGATCCGGCACGTGGGACTCCTAGGTCGGGGAACAGGCACTCGGATGGTATCCGTCGCGGGGCCTCAGGCGTGCTCCGGTGGCCGCGTGGACTCCGTAGCCAGGGACCGCGCGCGGCGGACAAGGGTCGGGGACTGTGGCCGGAATTGTGGCCGGTGGCCTTGACTTCAGGCGCGCAAGGCTTCGATGGGCTCGATCCGGGAGGCCCGGTAGGCAGGATAGGCACCGGCGAGGAGGCCGACCGCGAAACCCAGGCCGGGACCGAGGAGCAGGAGCCACCCCGGCAGCACCAGGTGCCATGAGTTGATCGCGGTCACCACGAAGGTCACCACCAGGCCGGCCACGCTGCCGACTGCCCCGCCGAGCAACCCCAGCACCGCGCTCTCCAACAGGAACTGCGTGACGATTGCCGTCGAACTCGCGCCGACCGCCCGGCGCACCCCGATTTCCGGCCGTCGTTCCATCACGCCGACCAGCGTCGTGTTGCTCACTCCCATCGCGCCGACGATCACCGAAATCAGGGCGAGCGCGAGCAGCTGAAGCCTGGTTTGCTCGCGGACCGCGCTCTCCAAGGATGTCGGGCTGGGCGGAACCGCGGCGGAGAGTCGGTCCGGCTGGGTGGGACTCAACGCGAGCGGAGCCTCGCGTCCGATCTGTACGCCCGCGCCGGGCGCGCTTCGGATGACCACGACCGGCGCCCCGAGCAGCGCATCGAGGCCACACGTGCGAGCCGCCCCCATGGACATCGTTACCGCGCTGGGGATCATCGATGCCGGGTCGCCGGCCCGCACGATACCGGCGACCACGAAGGTGGTTCCGTTGACCGCAACACGACTGGGGATTCGGTCGGCCGACACACCTACTTGTGCCGCCGCGTCGACGCCCAGGA
Source organism: Nocardioides sp. (assembly GCA_051657765.1). Lineage (GTDB taxonomy): Bacteria > Actinomycetota > Actinomycetes > Propionibacteriales > Nocardioidaceae > Nocardioides. The sequence goes on from JBOFLH010000441.1 coordinate 8,612, forward strand.
CGATGACCCGGTCGCCTTGGTTGTCGCGAGCGACATCAGGAAGTCGCCCGGCGACCACGGTTGCCTTCTCCGCTGCCAACAGCGAGCCCTGGGTGGCAATCAGTGGCAGCTCTGCGGGGCGGCCCGCAGGCAGCGCCCGGACGGAGACGAACCCGTCGCGTGATGTCGCGCTTGCCCCGACTGCGATGGCGCCGTTGAGGGTTGCCGCTCGCGCTAGCCCTGGGGCGCCGATCAGCGCATCGAACTCACCGACGCTCTCCGGGCCGGCAACCTCGACGCGGGTAGCCTGCAGGGCCGCGAACTCGGCGTCGATGGAGTCGGCTGCCGACGTGGACATCCCGATGATGGCGGTGAGTGCGGTGACTCCGGTGGCGATGCCTAAGGCGGTCAGCACCGAGCGCACCGGCCGGCCCGAGATGGCCGCGACGGCCTCAATCACCATCTCTCGCATCATCACGATGTGGTCCCGCCGTCGGCTGTGGCTGTGGCTGTGGCTGTGAGGCGACCGTCGACCATAGTCAGGACGCGGTCGGTCTGACCCGCGATCGCGTGGTCGTGCGTGACCACGATGACCGCGATGCCTTGGTTTGCGGCGTCCCGAAGTAGTTCGATGATGCGTTCGCTGTTCACGCTATCGAGATTGCCGGTCGGCTCGTCACAGAGCAGGAGCCGTGGTTGACCGATCATCGCTCGCGCGATGGCCACTCGCTGGCGTTCGCCGCCGGACAGCGTGGTCGGATACGCGTGGCGGCGGTGCGTGAGGCTGACGCGATCCAGCGCTGCGGCCGCCTGCGCTCGTCGGCGTGCGCGCGGCACTCGGCGGTAGGTCAACGGCATCGCGACATTGTCGACAACCTGGCGATGGTCGATCAGGTGGAATGCCTGGAAGACGAATCCGAGGGCTTCGGCTCGTAGCCGCGACCGTTGCGACACGCTGAGCTGGTCGATCTGATGGCCCAGCAGGTGGAAGTTGCCGCTGTCGGGTGAGTCCATGAGGCCGAGGATGTGTAGCAAGGTCGACTTGCCGGAGCCGGACGGGCCGACGATCGAGACGAATTCACCGGCCTCGACATCTAGGCTGACCGAGTCCAAGGCACGAACGGTTTCCGTGCCCAGTTGGTAGGAACGGCATAGGGCGGCCGCTTGGACAACTGAGGGGGTCACGGTCCGACGCCGACGACGACCTGATCGCCGGACTCAAGCTCGCCCGGGGCTTGTGAGCTGACCTGCACCTCGGCAAGGCCTTGAAACACGATGGTGACCGGTACGTCGACCTTGGTGCCCTCGGCATAGACGGTCACCACGTCGGTGCCGTCGGCGGTGCGCCATAACGCGGTCGCTGGGACAACCAGCTCCGACGATGAAGCCCGCCTTAGCATCACCTCCACCGTGGCAGCGCCGGACCGCCGACGTATCTCGGTGCGCGGCTGGAGCACCAGGGTGGTTTGCGACACACCTCCGGCGGTGCCCAGGGGCTCCTCGTCGGCTTGTTCCGCGTCGGCTTGGGTTACTGCGCGGAGGTCGAGGCCGACGGTGTCCCCGTTTCGGCCGTCGAGTCGGAATCGGACCGCTTGTCGGAACTCCTTCTTCCGACCGGCGTCGACGTCACATCGCACCACGGCGCCCGGTGGGCCCACCGATAGCGTGCCGTCGGCTGGGGATCGACCAATTCGCAACTTGGTGGAGCGGACAACTCCAGGCAGGGAGCGCACGTTGGCCATGGTGTCTTTGCCGACCAGCACGGTGCCCCGCTTGGCGGCGCGCGGCGGATCGTAGCCGGCCCGGGTGTAGAGCGACTTGACGGCGACGGCGGTGGCTTTGGTCAGCTTGCCACCGACGTCGTAGCTGGACAGCAGTCCGAGCCGGTTCAGCGCCACCTCGAACTGGTCGACGTCGGGCCCGGACGAGCCCACCGCCAGGTCTCGATAGGTGGGCAGGCGACCGCGGATGGCGAATACGGGTTGGCCGGAGATCTCGATGAGCACGTCGCCCTCACGTACCCGTCCGCCGTCCGGGATCGGCCGCCGGGTGACGATCGGGTCACCGGCGTCCGGGGCGGCGGTGACCACGATCGTCTCGCCGTCGCGAGGGCTGACCTCGCAGGGCAGTGTTTCCCGCTCCACTAGGCGTTTCGCGACGACCGGCACGGTGATGACCGAGGGTTTCGGCGGCCCACGCCGCGCACTCCGCGACACCGGGCTCTCCGCTTGGGAGGCGACATACCAGGTCGCCGCTACCAGCATGCTGAGCGCGACAAGAACGGCGCCAATCCTTAGGTAGCGTTTGCGGGCCGGTCTCAACGGTTCACGACGCCCCTCGCGACGGCGAGAGCGTTCCGCTGGATCTCCTGGAACCCGGCCACCTCGGCCTCGTGGTCGGTGATGAACCGCGCCAACGCGGCGTTCTCCGCCTTGACAGCCGCCGACGTATAGCCACTCTCCTGATCACACAGCGCATCAGCCTCGGCAATCTTCAGTTCTAACGACCGGGCCACCGCATCATCGCCCTTGTCATACTCACCGTTAGCGAGCGCTTGGGCGCTATCCCGTTCCTCCAGATCGGGGTAACCACGCTTCTCCATACACTCTTTCCAACGATCAAACGCATCGTTGGTCGCCTCCGAATCCTCACGAGCGGAATAGAGAATCCCATAGACGGTGTTATCCTGAAACTCGGTGAACTGAACCGCCTCGAGCACGCCCCCATACAACGCTGTCCACACCTCGGCGCGACAGCCCACCGAACTCGCTGACACAACGGCGCCATCTAGGGTGCCGATCTTTACTTTCTTCGCGTCCGGCGGCCCCGAAAGCGCCAGGTCGCTAGCGGCCGACGCGTCGTCGCTTTCCTCTGCCGCGATGACGCGGCGAGTGTTGCGGAGCTCCTCCAACAATCCGTACCCGGTTGCTCGAGCTTTCGTGACATCATCGGAATAGTCGGTCCGCATGGTCCGGTCCGGACCCTGCGGAAGAACCCCATAGTCGAATCCCGCTTTACGCATACAACGAGAGATGAGCTGCTGCTCGACATACCACAACCGCCCCGAACCGACGTAAATACCTGCGGCAGCCCGACGCGCGTCCTCAGGGCTAATCGACAGGGCCCGCTCATCCCTCGCGCTAGCGCCGCACCCGCTGAGACCGAGCGTCAGCAATCCGATTGTTACGATGGCGGTCACAGCCGACCACCATCGCAACAATTTCGACCTAACAGCGATCACGGAATTGATGACTTGAGCTCTTGTCGTTGATTTTGTCAGGCACAGTATCGAGATCTTTACCAGGCTTAACACAAAAGTCATAACCGCCACCATTGTCGTGCACGGAAATTCTGGCATAAGTACGGCTTGTGGTGCTCCTCACAGACGACATTCGGTCGTTCATGTAACGGAACGCATACGGATTGCCCAGATAGTCCCAGTTGGTATTGGAATTCGACGTCAGGAGCTCCGCCCCATCATAATCTGTATACTGATAGATACAGAGAAAATACGATCCTGTGCAGGCGGCGTTCGCCGGCGCCACCGAAAACGCGGTGAGTCCGGTAACTGACGCGGCAACTGCAAGAAACACTCTGAGCCATCTGGTCATTATGCCCCCCTAGAAGGTAGTGGAGAACTTGGTCAAAAGCCTAGAGATGATCCATGGCGTTGTCAAAAGCTTGCGGATTGTCACCGGTATCGCCATGATCGCCCATGCAGACAGACGCCGCGGGCCGGGCTCACCGGTTCACGACGCCCCTCGCGATAGCGAGTGCGTTCCGTTGGATCTCCTGGAACCCGGCCATCTCGGCCTCATGGTCGGTGATGAACCGCGCCAACGCAGCGTTCTCCGCCTTGACAGCCGCCGACGTATAGCCACTCTCCTGATCACACAGCGCATCAGCCTCGGCAATCTTCAGTTCTAACGACCGGGCCGCCGCATCATCGCCCCTGTCATACTCACCGTAGGCGAGCGCTTGGGCACTATCACGCTCCTCCAGATCGGGGTAACCACGCTTCTCCATACACTCTTTCCAACGATCAAACGCGTCGTTGGTCGCCTCCGAATCCTCACGGGCGGAATAGAGAATCCCATAGACGGTGTTAGCCTGAAACTCGGTGAACTGCAACGCCTCTGCAACGCTGCCATACAACTCCGTCCACGCCTCGGCACCGCAGCCGACCGAACTCGATGTAATGGTGTCGCCCTCCGTGGAGCGAATCCTTACCACCTTTGCGCCGGGCGGCCCCGTAAGGGCACGGTCTCTAGCCGCTGACTCGCCCGCTTCGCTTTCCTCCAACGCCATGACGCGGCGGCCTGCGCGAATCTGATCCAATAATCCGTACCCGGTTGCCCGGGCTTTCGCGACATCATCGGAATAGTCGGTCCGCATGGTCCGGTCCGGACCTTGCGGAAGAACCTGGTAGTCGAATCCCGCTTTACGCATACAACGAGAGATCAGCTGCTGCTCGACATACCACAACCGCCCCGAACCGACGTAAATGCCCGCGGCAGCCCGCCGCGCGTCCTCAGGTCCAATCGACAGCGGCCGATCGTCCCCTGCGCTCCCACATGCACTGACGGCGAGGGTCAGCCAAATAGTTGCCGCGATGGCGGTCACGGTCGACCGCCATCGCGACAACCTCTGGCTAACACCCACTACGGAACAGATGGCTCGAACTCTTGTCATTGATCTTATCACTCACGGTCTCACGCGTTGCGCGTGGCACCACGCAGTAATCGTAGCCACCACCATCGTCATGTACGGAGATTGTTGCATAGGTTCGCCCCGTGGTGTTCTTGACCGAGGACATTCGATCATTCATGTAACGGAAGGCGTATGGATTGCCCAGATAGTCCCAGTTCGTATTAGAATTCGAAGTGAGGAGCTCAGCCCCGTCATAATCTGTGTACTGATAGATGCAGAGAAAATACGATCCAGTGCAGGCGGCGTTCGCCGGCGCGGCCGAAAACGCGGTGAGTCCGATAACTGACGCGGCAACTGCAAGAAACGCTCTGAGCCATCTGGCCATCATGTACCCCCCCCCTAGAAGGTAGTTGAGAAGTTGCCCAAAACCTAGAGGACGGCGTTAACATTGTCAAAGTGTGTGGCACGGGATTGTCGTGGTGACTGCCGTGATGCCGACGGGCGACCGACGGCGTGATCCGGGCAGCTCTCTCGCCGCGACTTGGTCACCAATCCGGCCGAATGCACCACAGGCTTTTCGGTCGGCTCACCACGGACCCGCTCACACGGCAACCACACCAACCAGATCGTCGAGGCCGGCGAAGTCGTTCGGATTGCGGGTGTAGAGCTTGGCGTCGTGCGCGTGCGCGATGGCGGCAATGGGGAGGTCCATGACTCGCACTGACCGCAAGCAGGCCCGTGATGGGAGCGATGGCGGTTGCGATGGCGACGCTGGTGTCGAGCACTGCGCGCTCTACCACCCGACCTGGTCGCTCACCGGTAAGACCACGGATCACGAACCTCAGCGTCAAGAAGCTCACGATCGTACAGCCAGGCGACATCGCCCGAGCTATCGACGGAGCAGCCCAACAGGTCCGCGATGTCAGCCCACGACCGCCAGGCGGTCGGCTTGATCGGAACGAACCGCGCTCGGCCGGTCGGAGACGGCTATGGTGACTCTTCGCCGGCCTCGACTCGCCGCACCAAGCCGGAGGCGTCCTGACGCAGTTCGCGAAGGCCAACGGTAGCAATTCAGCCAACGTAGCCCAGGTGCTAGATCCGATTCGTGTCCGTTCTGGCAACGTGTGTCCGCCCATTCAGTTGGTCACCAGCCGCCACTCATCCGGGCGGCTAGCGCTGGCGTGGCTCAACCGACCCAAGGTGATGCGCCGGGAGGGCCCGTGTCGGCGACTCACGGGAGCAGCGCGAATGCACGAACGTGGTTGGGCCGCGCCACGCGAGGTGGCGTCGGTCGACTGTCGCCGACCTCAGCTAGGCCCAAACGCTCCGCCACGGTCACCACTGAGGCGTCAACCGGCCCTAGCAGCAGATCGCGGTAGTGCGCGACAAGCTCCGCGGTTCGCAACCAGTCTGGCGCGAGCACTGGCTCCACCGCCGAGATAGGCCTCAAGCGCCTCACCACTAACCTCGGTGATGGTGACACCTCGCCGTGCGCTTCGCGGCGGAATCTGGCGTCCAGCGCGTCCGGGATCTTTACCGCCGTACGCTTCATCTATGCCAGCCAATACCCATTGGCGGCTGGCGGACTACTGCTCAGCGCGAGGAGGCGTCGAGCCACGGTCCCGGTCACGTGCTCAGGATCCTCGGTGCCTCAGGACAAAAAGGCGTTCAGGTGGGCGATACTGGGTTCGAACCAGT
>JBOFLH010000442.1:0-1789 GCA_051657765.1 Nocardioides sp.
AGAGTCGATCGAGATGCGAGAGGTCTCCCCGATGGGCGGCCTGCTTTCGCAGGACGAGCGCACCGAAGTGCTGGCCGAGGCGGGCTGATGCGCAGGGGCCACGCGGCGTCTCGGACCTCAACTCGCGCTTGCCGCAAGAGCGCGGCCCAACAGAGGTTTGCCCAGGGGCGTGATTGGGCTGGTGGTGCGGTGGTACCCCCAACGGGATTCGAACCCGTGCTACCGCCGTGAAAGGGCGTGTAGACCGATCCTCTGCGCCCTCCTCAGGCGCAGAAGTCGCACCGCTGGCCCCGTTGATCGCGTCAATCCCCGTGGTTTGCCGCTAGTTCATGTCACGAGTCATGGCACACGGGGGCTGACGCTCGGTCGGCCGCAGGCCCGCCTCTGTAGGTCGCGTGCCCATTGAGGGGCGGATGAGAGGTGCAAGGTCGAATAGTCAACCGGCGCTGGCCTTGATCGGAATCGCCTGCCAAGTGAGTGCAACGGCGTCTAGGATCAGGGATCACTCCCCTGGCGCACAAGGAGATCTCGGGTATGCGGCTTGCATCGTTCACTGTGAAGACGTTTCGTAACGTCATCGACTCCACGCTGGTCGAGGTCGACGATGTGACATGCCTGGTGGGCAAGAACGAGTCTGGGAAGTCCGCGATCATGCAGGCTCTTCATGCCTTGAACCCGGCGAAGCCCGCCCAGGTTCTTGATCTACTTGATGAGTACCCGCGGTGGCTCAAGAAGGAGCACGAGATCACGGGCCAGATCGGCAGCGCTGTCCCGATCACAGCTACCTTTAGCCTCACGGCCGAGGAGATGGCTGAGCTCACGGCCCAGTTCGGTGTCGAGGTCTTGTCAGAGCCGTCGTTCACCGCGTCACGGTCCTACGCCAAACCCAGCGCCATCAGCGTTGACGCTCCGATCAACGATGCAACGTTCGTAGAGTTGTTCGTGGGCGAGCGCCCGGCCCGTCTTGCGAAGGCCTTGGGCAAGAGCATTGGCACGTCGTTGGATCTCATCACCGCGCTGAAGAACCTGGCAGAGCACGCCGATGGCGACGGCGCGGACACATCGGCGATCGCGACCGACGCGACAGAGGCACTTCACCAACTATGGGAGATCACTGGAGGGGTAGATCGGAACCTGCGCGTTGCGGTCGATGACTGGCTCCGCGAGCGGATGCCCAGGACGTTCTACTTCAGCACCTACTCTCAGCTGAACGGCCGCTACAACCTCGCCGAGGTTTTCGATGCCGTGCAGAACGGGAGCGATGACGACGCGGTCCAGGCGGCCGCGGACTTCCTCACGCTCGCCCGGGCCGTCCCCGAGGCCATTGAGGAGTGGGACTACGAAGCCTCCAATGCTGAGCTGGAGGCGATCTCCAGCCTCCTCACCAAGCGCGTCAAGGAGCACTGGCGCCAGAACGACCACCTCAAGCTGCGGGTCTCACTGGAGCCGGAGAAGTACACCGACCCGAGCACCGGCCAGGTCAACGTGCGGCGGTGGCTACAGTTCCGGGTCGAAGACGAACGGCACGACTTCAGTAACCGACTGGACCGGCGCTCCACGGGCTTCCAGTGGTTCATCTCCTTCCTGGCCGCGTTCCTTGAGTTCGAACAAGACAAGAATCTGATCTTGTTGCTCGACGAGCCCGGCCTGTCACTGCACGCCCGAGCTCAGCTGGATCTCCTGGCGGCCATCGAGACCAAGTTGGCTACGAGTCGGCAGGTCATCTACTCCACGCACTCGCCGTTCATGGTGGAGTCGAGCAGCCTCAACCATGCGCGCATCGTCGAGG
>JBOFLH010000443.1:0-3711 GCA_051657765.1 Nocardioides sp.
CGCAGCAGATCTTCCAGGATGCCGAGCGCGTCACGTGATCTAGCGTGTTCGGGTTGCCGTTGACCGGACCGCCAGTAGCTGAGGGTGGCGATGCTAATGGGGTGAGCCTCCTCGCCGAGGCGGCGATGCAACCAGGTCAAGCTCACCCCTCGGTTCGCGATGGCGGTGCGGAGCGCGACCGCGAACGGCGCATCGAAGTCGTCACTCTCGGGGTCCACGGCGTCGCGACTCGCCACACCCTGCTCCAGATGGTCCGCGCTCATTTCGCCTCCGCTGGTGTGCCACCGAGTGTGTCCGCCCGGCGCGCATGTCCACGTCCGGCGATCACCGGTAGCCGCATCGTGTTCTTCATCGATTCTCCTCCCGCCGGTACCTGTTGGCCAAGAGACTGTGACGCGCGCGGTGTCGTGCTATCGGATCGGGCACGATGGGATTCGGTCCAGGTGATCGCCCGGCCGTGCCAGCGGCTCGCTTCGATAGGTCGATGAACTTTCACATTACCAGCAGTCCATATGTGAAAGCCGCCCTCTTACGCTGGCAAAGACGGCGTCGGGCCCATTCGCTAACATCCTCTATCGGGGGCTGAGGTGAGATCGGGGGAGCGAGCGGGCTCGACGCCTCCGACATCACCTCCGTTAGATGGTGACCGAGGTGGCCCGACCGGTCGCCCTCACCTACGATCGAGGTATGGAGTTCACCCAACTCGGCCGCACCGGGCTCTGTGTCAGTCGACTTTGTCTCGGCACCATGAACTTCGGTCCCGAGACATCCGAATCCGACAGCCATCACATCATGGATGCGGCACACGAGAACGGCATCAACTTCTTCGACACCGCCAACGTCTACGGCTGGAAAAAGGGTGAAGGCATCACCGAGCAGATCATCGGTCGCTGGTTCGCCACCGGTGGGGGTCGTCGGGAGCGCACGGTTCTCGCGACCAAGATGTATGGCTCGATGGGTGATTGGCCGAACGACAATCTGCTGTCCGCGCTCAATATCCGGCGCGCTTGTGATGCGTCACTGAAGCGACTGCAGACCGACTACATCGATCTCTTTCAGATGCATCACGTCGACCGCAACACCGGTTGGGACGAGATCTGGGAGGCGATGGACGTGCTGCGCACGCAAGGAAAGGTCGTGTACGTCGGTTCGTCGAACTTCGCCGGCTGGCACCTCGCCAAGGCCCAGGAGGCGGCTCGGTCGCGGAATTCCCTCGGGCTGGTCAGTGAGCAGTCCATCTACAACCTGATGACCCGTTGGGTTGAACTCGAAGTGTTGCCGGCCGCCATCGACTACGGTATCGGCCTGATTCCGTGGTCGCCGCTGCACGGTGGGTTGCTCTCGGGTGCGCTGCGCAAGCAGGCGGAGGCCGGGGCGGGTCGGTCCGCGGGGGGCCGTTCTGCCGAGGGCTTGGCGCAGCACCGCGACACCATCGCGGCCTACGAAGCCTTCTGTGCCGATCTCGGCGAGGAGCCAGCAAACGTCGGCCTTGCCTGGTTGTTGTCCCGGCCGGGGGTGGCCGCGCCGATCATCGGCCCGCGCACGATCGAGCAACTGACCGGCTCCCTACGGGCCCCGCAGGTCATCCTGGACGACGCTGCCCTGGCACGCCTTGACGAACTGTTCCCGCCGGTCGGACCGAAGGCGAACCTGGAGACGGGTGCGCAGCCCGCGCCGGAAGCTTATGCGTGGTGAACTACGGGCCTGGCCAGCGGCGCCGGCGCACCCATCATGGTCGGCGCGGGATCACACCCCGAGCCAGCAAGGCTCCGTAACGGAAAGGATACCGAGATGGATCGTCTGAGCGCTAGGTCCGATCGGTGGCCAGGAGCGGCGGCGAGTAGCAGACACCCGATCCTGTCGGGCCTGGTGGCGCTGGTTGCGGTGGCTGTGGTGGTCGGTCTGTTCGTGGGCGTGGCCGCGATCGCGGTGACCCGAGTGCTGGGGCTCGGTGGCGGTGGCTCAGGCTCGCAGGCAACCGCGGGAGCCACCATGTTCCTTCCCGAACCGCAGGCCACCACGGCAGCGGGTGACGGCGCGGCGGCCCCGCCCGCTGAAGAGGCGGCGCCGTCGACGGACGCGGCGCCGGATCAGGAATCGGCGGCCGCCAAACTGATCAAGCTCACCGCGGCGCCGCGCAGCGTCGCTACCTTCGAGCGAGTGAACCTCACCGGCACCTATCTGTCCGGCGACGGCGCGATCTTGCAGGTGGAACGCCGACTGGGCGGCAGGTGGGAGCAATTCGATGCCACCATCAGCGTCAACGGCGACCGTTTCGCGTCGTACGTCGAGACGGGTCGCCAGGGCAAGAACGAGTTTCGGGTTAGAGACACCGACAACGGGAAGACGTCGAACGTCGTCGTGGTGACCGTGAACTAGCAACTCCCAGCTCCCCGCTAGGGAATCCACGCGAAGGTGTCCGGATCCGGACCGATCCGGCCGGTGTCGCCGCGATCCAGGCCGGTGATAGCTGTCACTTCCTCGGGCGTGAGCTCGAAATCGAATAGGGCCAGATTCTCCCGCATCCGCTCCGGGTGGGACGACTTCGGGAAGACGATGTCGCCACGCTCGATGTGCCAGCGCAAGGTCACCTGAGCCGGGGTCCGTCCGTGCCGGACGGCGACCGCGCCGATGACCGGGTCAGTGAGCGTCGCTCCCCGCCCGATCGGCGACCAAGCCTCGACGAGTATGCCGTGCGCCAAGGACGCCGCCCGCGTCGCCTCGTTGGCGAAATGTGGGTGCACCTCGATCTGGTTCACCACGGGAACAACCCCGGTCTCGTCAATGATGCGGTCCAGGTGCGCCGGCTGGAAGTTCGATACCCCGATGGACCGGGCGCGGCCGTCGGCCACGAACTCGGCGAGCGTTCGCCAGGTGGACACGTAGTCCCCGTCGTACAACGTCGGCAGCGGCCAGTGGATCAAGAAGAGGTCCAGGTACTCCGTGCCGAGCGCGGTCATGGTGTGGTCGAAGGCCCGCCGGGCATCGTCGGGCCGGTGGAATCCGTTGTTCAACTTGCTGGTGAGGTAGACCTCCTCACGAGGAAGCCCCGAGGCGCGCACAGCCGCGCCGACACCGGCCTCGTTGCCGTACATCTGTGCGGTGTCGATGTGCCGGTAGCCGAGATCCAGCGCGGTGCCGACCGTGGCGGCGGTGTCGCCCGGTGGCACCTGGAACACGCCGAAGCCGAGCTGGGGGATAGTGGTTCCATCGTTCAGGGGGAGGGTGGGGATTGTCATGACCCGCACGATAGCCAGCCGGGCAAGGCGGCTGTGTTCACGGGCTGACGATGGCAGCCAAGATCAGCAGGAGGATTGGCGCGGGCGCCAACACCCCGAACAGTAGGTGGGCCGGGTCGAGAGAGGGCGGTCGTGGTCTCGAGTTCACCTGGGTGTGCCGCCTCCAGAGCAGGAAGGTCACTACCGTGCAGACTATTTGAAGAACCAGCCAGCCAACGAACGAGTGCCTCGCGACCCAGGCGAACGTTTCGCCGCCCTGACCCAGGGTGGCCATGGTCGCGGCGCTGGCCTCGCGGCGAAAGTAGGAGTTGTTTCGGGCCGGGGCGAGGCTCACGCTTGCCGCCAACCAGCCGAGCAGCAGCAGGGTCGCGGAACTGGTGAGCCAGCGCGGTGGGTGGTGACCGTTCTGCCAAGCGCCGCATCGCCACCGGGCATAGCCGGCCACCGCGAGCATGCCGCCGCCGACCGGGAG
>JBOFLH010000444.1:0-4595 GCA_051657765.1 Nocardioides sp.
GAATCCCGTTGGGGGTACCACCGCACCACCAACCCAAACACGCCCTTGACCTGCGCAGATGCCCGATCAGGGCTGCGATCGGCGTGTCCGGCTCGATCCGGCCAGAAGCGGCCGGATCCGGCCATCCGTCCCGAATACGTCCCGAATTCTTGCTAGCCGGCGGCGTACGTGAGATCCGAGTGGTCTGCGGCCACGCTGGCCCGCATCATCTACATGTTCACCATTCGGGACCGATTGGTTCTCGCTGCAGATGAGGCTCCGTCTCGTACTCGCTTCGGGTGAGACATGCCAAGATCCGCTACGCGACAGCCGACCCGTCGTCGGCCTGATCGATGGCGAGTCAACCCGTTGATCCGTTCGGGGCCCATATCGCCAACCACTCGTTCTGATCCAGCGTCACCAGAGCCGAGTCCTGGTGGGGCCTGAATGTCCGCCACCACTGATCCACAGCCTTGCTGTCTGCGCAGCGAACATAGAAGGCGACAGTCTCATCTGTTGATGAGGCACGGAGCGTCACGGCATGCAGGTCGGGAAGGCGGAGACATGCTGTCAATGCATCTCGGAGGGCAGCTGCCGTGGCCTCATCCAGACCTCGGCTAGCGACCGTCACGCGTATGCCGTGTGATCGGGCGCGCCTTATCGAGGTCATGGTTTCGGAGGTCATCAGGGCGCGCGCCGCGAGGGTGTCTCGTAGCTGGGTAGCCAGCATTGCCGCGGTCTCGCGATCATCTGGTTCCAGCGTCGGTTTGCTTGCTCGCCTGAGTAGGGGCATCACCTCTGCGACGAGCTCGAGGAATCGCACATCATGTTCGCTCTCGGGAATGTGTCCATCGAGAGCCCGGGCATCCAACGAGTGTGCTGCGGCAAGCGAGCGTCGAATTGCTCGTCGCATCGCCCACGACCCTGCGATCCACACCTGCGGCGGCACGGCCAGCAGTGCGGCTTTTGCCACAAGGAATCCGTCAGAACCCGGTCGGAGGAAGTAGACGTATGTCTGAGACGCCGTCAAGCCCGCAGCAGCGAACAAGGCCAGAGGCAGGTGCCCACGGAATGCCAACGACGCCAAGATGACACCCAACCCGCCAGCAGCCCAGTTGGCGTAGCCGGTCAACGATCCGGGTTGCAGGGCGGTGGCATTCGCCGCCTGGACGATAGGCACCGCCGCAGTCAAGGCCCAGATCACTGGGGTGCTGTCCCAAACGGGCCGTTGGCTCAAGAGTGGAGCCATCGCCACGAGTGAGCTGGCCACAAGTAGGGCCATCGCAGACCAATACATGCGGTCTTTGTCGGCAGCGGCCTCACGGTAGAGCACGCCCAGAAAGACGTGCAGTCCCACCCAGAGGCAGCCGGCGATCACGCAAGCAAGTCGGACGTATGATGGTGGATTGGTTCTCATCGGACGGTGCTATCTGGGTCTGGCCAGGAAAGCGTAACCCTGGTTCCGATCCCGGGTCGCGACTGGACGTCGCCCACACCGCCGACTGTGGTCATGCGGTCCCTGATCGAAACATGGATCCCCAACCTGTCCACCTCGACTCGGTCGACCGAGAAGCCAACACCGTTGTCTTGGATCGTGACCTGGACAACTCGCTCGTCGTGAGCGGCGATTAGATCTACGGCGCCGATTGCATTGCTAGGCCAGGCGTGAGCCGCTGCGTTCCGCAGTGCTTCGGTGGCGGCCTCGACGATCGCAAGCCTTACCCGAGCCGGAATCTTGCAAGGTCGATCAGATACCGTCACCTCGGTGCGCGCTTGGGGGAAGACCTCAACCGCCGCGGCCAGTAGCCCATCCGTGAGTTCTGGCGCCGCGAGATCGCCGGCTGCAAGTCGGGTCGTGGCCGCGACCGCGTTAGCTGCCATCGTCGAGGCTTCTGGTGCATCCATAGCGAGCGCGGACAAGGCGGTAAGTATTTCGTCATGAACCAGGCTGTCCCAATGCGCCCGCACCCGTTCAGCTTCGGCGTCTGCTTGCTGCTTGGTGTAGCGAGCGATCGCGGATCTCCGGGCATCCTCAATTCGCGACATAGCTGCGTGAGCCGCATCAAGACACACTTTGCAGATCACAGCCATCACGAATCCGAACAGGACGTCTGCCGCTAGCAGTTTGGCAGGCGGCAGCCATGCCGATGTACCTGCCCCCGCGTACCAGCGAAGAATCACCAAACCAGCGAGCAACCCCAGCCAGAGTCCGGTACGGCGCGTCAGAAGGCATGTCGCACCACACGCGGTGATGTACAAAGCTACTGGCCACGGCGTCGACTGAATTGCTTCCGCGCCGCGATAAGCCAAGCCCACGGTGGCCAATGAACCGCAGCTCGCGACGAAGATGACTCGACTGGCCATGACGGGTCGCTCGAGACAACTCAATACAAAACCGGCAACGCTGGCCGCCCACCACGTCGCGCTCCAGCCGACTGCCCAATCCAGGCGCTGGCTCCATGCATTGAGAGCCGTTGGCACGAGCAATGCTGCCAAAGCCACCGCTAGCAACCACGAAGCAGCTCTGTTCGGATCAACGCGCGGCCATGTGGGCACCTGAGCTCTCCACGCCGAGCCGCCTGGGTGTCGTGACAATCCAATCCCGATCATGGAGCGGATTCGGTGCCCTCGAGGTACGCCGATTGACAGCGACCTACGGTTGCTCAATGATGCCGTCCTCTGCGGCGCGCCTAGACAATTCAACACGGGACCCTGAACGACGTCCCAACTCCTCGTACTTGCCACGTACGTGTTTGAGGTGATCCTTGACCGTGTCTTGCGTGATACCCATGGCAGTCGCCACCTGTTTGTTCCCGAGTCCCAGGGCCACCAGCCGCAAAGCCTCCTCCTCGCGAGGCGTCAAAACCGGTCGCAGCAGCGCGTCCATGCGCATGATCTCTGCGATCTCCGCCGATATCACATGGTTTCCCGCTGCTACGGCGCTTACGGCCCTGGCGAGCTCCTCCAGAGGCTGTGATTTCAGCACCAACCCATGCGCGCCAGCTCGCAATGCATCAGCGATCCACGCGGCACGACCGCCCTCGGTATATACGAGCACGCGAGCCCCTGCTTCCAGAAGCTCAACCACGTTGTCTCGCGGTCTTGACCCGTCGCGGAGATTGAGGTCCAGCAACACCACATCGACCTCAGTGGGCCGACGCGCGAGGAGGTCCTGAACGGTTGCCGTAACGCATACCAGCCGATGCGTTCCTATTCCCTGCGATGCCGCCGATAGACCCCTTAGCACCACAGGATGATCATCGACAGCGGCAACACGGATCAATGTCTTGTCGTCAACGCCCATGTATCGCAGCCCCTTTCACTCGCGCCTCTGGAGCATCGAAATGTCTATCGGCGCCCCTACGCCTCACCTGGTAGGACCGAGTAGATCATGCGCTTGCCGTCCGAACGAGCTTGTTCCCCCCAAGGGGGGATAGTCAGGCCTCAGGCTCTTGGGGAAGCATCATTGACACCGCTTGTCGTGGGCTTGATCTGTAAACAGAGTCGAAAGGACGGCCAGGATGCCATCGCACTTCAGAGGCCCGGAGGATGCCGCCATGGTTCCGGACTCGGCTTTGAGTCCCAGGTTAGCCGCAGTTCTTGTTGCCCTTGCTCTTGCGCTCCTCGCTGTCGGGGCATACGTACCACGTGCAGACGCTGCACTCCGAAGCTGGCCCGGAGCAGGTTGGAGGGCACCGGTTCAGGCAAGCTTTGATGATTGGGGATTTGGTTCCTGCAGTCCGCCCTATGCGACGGAGCATGGCGTGAGCTACGCGCACCTCGGCGCTGACTCGCAAGGCACGGCGGCCTATAGCTCGGTGGTCGCTATAGCTAGCGGCAAGGTTGTCGCAAAAATCACCGGCTGGCCCGGAGATGCCGTGGGGATCGAGCATGTAGCAGGCGACGGCACACGGTTTATCGGAATCTACGGACACATCGACACACAATTGACGGCCGGACAATCCGTCGCTGTCGGCCAACAGATCGGGACTGTTTACAATTGGGGGAGCAACAGTCACCTTCACTTCGGCATTCGACCGCTCGCGCCTGGTGAAACTCCTTCCGCCGCAATGGTGCGCGGCCGCACTTCGTGTAGTAATTACAGTTCGTTCAGTCTTGTTGACCCACTGCCGTGGCTTGCGAGGCATCCCGCACAAAGTGGAGGAAGCGTCACTGATCGTGACAGCGATGGGTTTCCCGATACTTCCGACCTTTGCCCCGACCGCAAAGCCCCAATAGCCGGCGGTTGCCAGCTCTACTTCTCGCAAGGCATGGCTGGGCCGGACTACAACGGCGACTCACGTCGCGACCGAGTATCGCTCTACCGGTACGACGGGTCGCAGACCACGCTGTTCGGATGGGCCAACAACGGTAGCGGCTTCAACGCCCCCACAGCCCTATGGACCTCGGGGGCGGGTGCTTGGGACGGAAACCGCGTCATCCCCTCCGGAGTCACCGACTACAACGGAGACGGTCGAGCTGATCTGGTGGCCTACTACCGGTACGACGGGTCGCAGACCACGCTGTTCGGATGGGCCAACAACGGTAGCGGCTTCAACGCCCCCACAGCCCTATGGACCTCGGGGGCGGGTGCTTGGGACGGAAACCGCGTCATC
>JBOFLH010000445.1:0-3751 GCA_051657765.1 Nocardioides sp.
ATGGTCACCGGAGCCACGGGCTTCATCGCGCAACACTGCATCCAGCAACTCCTCGACGCCGGCTATCGAGTTCGGGGGACGGCGCGCTCGTCGGGTCGAACCCAGGAAGTGGCGGCGATTGTGGCCCCGCACCTGTCCGGCGCCGCCCGCGACCGACTGGCCGACGACTTCGAGATCGTGGCGGCCGATCTCACCGCCGATGCCGGCTGGGCAGACGCAGCTCGTGGCTGCCGTTACGTGTTGCATGTGGCGAGTCCGGTACCGCGTACGCCGCCCAAGAACGATGACGACCTTATTGTGCCGGCCCGCGACGGTGCGTTGCGGGTACTGCGCGCCGCGGCAGACGGTGGTGTGGAACGCGTAGTGCTGACCTCGTCGATCGCGGCGATCATCTATCAGGGAGACCGTGATCGCACCTTCACCGAGGCGGACTGGTCCGATCTCGGCGACAAACGCATCGGGGCGTACGCCAAGTCGAAGACTATTGCCGAGCGGGCTGCCTGGGACTACGTCAATGAGATCAGTGGGGCAGTGCGGACCGAATTGGTCACCATCAATCCGGGATTCGTGATGGGCCCGCTGCTGTCGGAGGACTGGGGGACCTCGGGCGAACTGATCAAGAAGATCGTGGACCGGGACGTCCCGGCTATCCCCGATATCAACTATGCGGTGGTAGATGTCCGTGATGTCGCGGCAGCCCATGTCGCGGCGATGACGGTGCCGGGGGCCGCAGGGCAGCGGTTCATCTGTGCCATCGAGAACCATTCGATGCGGGAAATCGCACAGATCCTCGATGAGCACCTATCGCCGCAAGGTTTCCGGATTCCGACCGGCAAGCTGCCGGCCCTTGCGATGCGGATCGTCGCCTTGTGGGATCGCACCGCGCGACTGGGTCTCAGCAGCCTCGGCGTGCGTCAGGATCTCGACTCAAGCAAGGCTCGCTCGATGTTGGACTGGCAGCCACGAGACCTGAAGGAGATGACGATCGCCATGGCTGACTCGATGATCGAATACGGCGTGGTTGAGGCACCCCGAACGCGCTAGTCCAACAGCTGTCGCTCCGGGGGCGAAACCTCAGCCAGACCGATCACATGCTCGAATCGGCGGCTGGCTCGGCAACGTTGTCCAGTCGGCGCACCGCGCCGTCGAGCCAGTCCTGGCAGAT
Organism: Nocardioides sp.; assembly: GCA_051657765.1. Lineage (GTDB taxonomy): Bacteria > Actinomycetota > Actinomycetes > Propionibacteriales > Nocardioidaceae > Nocardioides. Next base: position 1,166 of record JBOFLH010000445.1, read on the forward strand.
GGTGGCTAGTTCTTCGCCTCGCTCCCATAGGCCGAGCGACTCCTCCAAGGTGGTTCCACCGGTCTCGAGTCGGCGCACGACCTCGACCAGCTCGTCACGAGCCGCCTCATAGGTTGCTGGTGGCGCGCCGATGTTTGCGGCGGCCGTGGTGCGTTTGCCGCGGCCCGCGGAAGCCGTCGGCACCTTCTCAGTCATCGGACTCCTCACGGTCGAGTATTACTGGGTGGGTTTCTGTGACCTGCGCCGTGACCCGGCCGTCGTGCACGCGCACCTGGATCGGGTCACCGGGTTGCACGTCGTCAATGGCTGAGACCAGGCGGCCGGCCTCGGTCAGCAGCACGGCGTAGCCGCGCTCCAACGTGGCTAGCGGGCTCAACGCCCGAGCGCGAGCTCGGTGGTGGACGACATCGTCGCGGGCGCGCTCGAGGCGGTGTCGCAGGGTTCGTCGGGCCCGCGACCTGAGCTGGGCGATTTCCGCTGAGCGGGCGGCGAGGCCGCCGCGTGGGTCCGCCAGACAGGGCCGCGACCGCAATCCGTCCAGCGCGAGCTGTTCTTTGCCGATGGCGGATCGGAGTACGGCACGAAGCCGGTCCCGACCGGCCAGCACCTGACGCACCTCGTGGTCCATATCCGGCGCGATCAGTTTGGCCGCGTCGGTAGGGGTGGATGCTCGGACGTCGGCTACCAGGTCGAGCAATGGGCTGTCCGGCTCGTGACCGATCGCCGACACCAGGGGAGTGGTGAGCTGATGAACCGCGCGAACAAGCGCTTCGTCGGAGAATGGCAGCAAGTCTTCGATCGCGCCGCCGCCACGGGCGACAACGATCACATCGACGGATTGGTCGCGATCGAGGCGCTGCACTGCTTCGATCACCTCGGTTGTCGCGCGGGGCCCTTGCATGGCGGCGTATGCCGTAGCGAACTCAACGGCCGGCCACCGGCGCCGGGCGTTGTCGATCACGTCTCGCTCCGCCGCCGAGTTGGGAGCAGTGACCAAACCGATTCGCCGCGGCAAGAACGGTAGGCGTCGTTTGCGCTCGGCCGCAAACAGACCTTCGGCCGCCAGGAGTTGGCGGCGGCGCTCCAACTGGGCCAGCAGCTCGCCGACGCCGACCATCCGGATCTCGCGCGCGAGCAGCGAGATGCTGCCCCTATTGGCGTAATAGGACGGCTTGGCATTCAGCACCACGCTGGCGCCTTCCACCAACGGTGGGTTAAGCCCGTCGAGGAGTCCCTTGCTGCAGGTCACCGGCACTGATACGTCGGCCACGGTGTCGCGCAGGGTCATGAAGACCGTGTTCACGCCGGGGCGCCGACTGATCTGGGCGATCTGGCCCTCCACCCACACGGCACCGAGGCGATCGACCCATCCGGCGATCGCGTTGGCGATCTGACGCACCGGCGCCGGCTTAGACGCTGAGGTATCGAAAGCCACATGGCGAGCCTAGGGCAAGCCACCCTCAGCAACGGGTCGTAGACTCGGCGCCATGAGCACAGACCTGGGTACGCCGACGTTGCTGCCGACCGGGGACACCGAGCGTCAGGTGCTTCTCGCGGCGCCGCGAGGCTATTGCGCGGGTGTTGATCGGGCGGTCATCACGGTGGAGAAGGCGCTCGATCTGTATGGCCCTCCGGTGTATGTCCGCAAGCAGATCGTGCATAACCGGCACGTGGTGTCCGACCTGGAGCTGCGAGGAGCGGTGTTCGTCGACGAGCTGGACGAGGTGCCGACCGGGGCGACGGTGGTCTTCTCCGCGCATGGGGTCTCGCCACAGGTGCATCATCAGGCGGCCGATCGATCGCTTAAGACCATCGACGCGACCTGCCCGCTGGTGACCAAGGTGCATCACGAGGCCAGGCGGTTCGCGGCCGACGACTATGACATTCTGCTGATCGGGCACGCCGGCCACGAAGAGGTCGAAGGCACGTGGGGTGAGGCACCCGATCACATCCAACTCGTCCAGGGGCCGGCCGATGTGCCCGGCATCACCGTGCGCGATCCGGCGAAGGTGTCCTGGTTGTCGCAAACCACCCTGTCGGTGGATGAGACGTTGGAGACCGTTGCCGCCATCCGGGAGCGGTTCCCGCTATTGCTCGATCCGCCGAGCGACGACATCTGCTATGCCACACAGAATCGCCAACTTGCGGTGAAAGAGATCGCGGGCGACGCCGACTTGGTCATCGTGGTGGGCTCGGGAAACTCTTCGAATTCGGTGCGTTTGGTCGAAGTGGCCCTCGAAGCCGGCGCCGGCGCGGCATATCGGGTCGATGATGCCAGCGAAATCGACGAAGCCTGGCTAGCGGGCGTGCGAAATGTCAGCGTCACCTCGGGAGCCTCAGTGCCCGAGGACCTGGTCCAGGGGGTGTTGGGATTCTTGGCCGATCACGGATATCCCGATGCCCGCGCCGTACACAGCGCTCACGAGTCGTTGATCTTCGCGCTGCCGCCCGAGCTGCGGCGAGACCTTCGGCAGGCAGCGGACAATACGGCCCAGTAGTGAGCAACCAGCCGTCGACAACCAGTCCTCATCTATGCAGGCCCCGAAGCTTCTGAAGGGACCGCACCGAGACAGCAGAGGGAGCGAG
>JBOFLH010000446.1:0-3334 GCA_051657765.1 Nocardioides sp.
AGATTCTACGGCGCTCATGGCGCGGAGCCGCAGTACCTCCGCCGGGCTGCTGACCTGGGCAGACGCTGGTCAGGGCCGGTTGTGGGTGGCGCGCCTGTAGGGATTCGAACCCCAAACCTTCTGATCCGTAGAGGTCTGCCCGCGACGCGCTGACCAGCTCGTTTCGCCCGAGGGGTCCTGTTTCAGGCACAACTGAGGCATAGCCGATCGGCAGGTGGGCCCTGTGGGCCGAGATTCGAACCCGGTGGACTTGGCGCCACAGACGTTTCGAGTTCGCAGCAGCGCGATTCGCTAAACTCCGGCAAGCGCTCGTTGAGCTGCCCACCCAGCGTCTGAACCCACCGGGACGAACTTTGCCAAGTGTTTACCCACTACACGAGACGGGACAGTCAGCATGGAACTCCGTGGCGAGATGGTTGACCAAGCCGCGTTCAAGGCGGCTGCCGATGCGGAGTGCTGTGCCGTTCGATCACTAATGCCGCCTGGCCCCATCGAGTCACTTCTGTTTTGTAAGACCGATGAGATTGCGGACTGGGCATTGCGTCGTGTCGCAGGAACGTTCCGCCCTGTGCTGCAGCAGGTTGTCCCGGTAAGGAAGCATGGGCACGGAGTCCGGCCGGTGGCCGAACTGTTCTTGCGGGACCAGCTGCTATACCGCGCCCTTGCGACCTCATGGGCAAGCGACCTTCCGCCTGTCTCGCGGGAGACCCAGGGGTTCGATGACTTCCAGAGAGCGCCGCTTTCGGACACAACGGCGGCGTACGTTGTTTCGTCGGATGTGTCGGCCTTCTACCAGTACATCGACTACAACGTGCTAGCGCAGGAGTTGCTGATTCGGACGGGCGATGCTGACAGGGTCACTGCGCTACTGGACCTATTGGAGGGCGTCACAGGTCGCACCTACGGATTGCCACAACAATCCGAGCCCTCTGACTTGTTGGCTGAAACCTACATCGACATCATCCACCGGCGTCTCGTACGAAAGGGACTGCGAGTGTGGCGGTACAACGACGACTGGCGCATCACCACAGCTTCCTGGTCGAAGGCGCTTCATGCAGTCGATCTGCTTGAGCATGAGGCCCGCCGCATCGGTTTGACGTTGAATGACTCCAAGACGATCATCCGCACTATCCGGACCTATTCGGATGAAATCGAACATCGAGACGCGGTCTTGAAAGAGGTCGCAGACGAAGCGGAACTGGATCTGACTGACTTCGACTTCTTTAGTGAATACGAGATCATGATCCTCGAACCAGACCAAAGCGCCGTCCAGCTGGAGGCTAGCCGCCGTGTCCTGCTGCGCTATGGCGAGCACCGGGTCGGTGATAAGGAGGAGCCAAAGGTGCTTCAAACTCTCCTGGGGTTGTTGCCGAGTGCGTTGCTCAGATTGAGCGAGGCTGTGCATGCGAATCAGATCGAAGTTGATTTAGATGTGCTGAAACTATGTATGGAGATGCTCCGCACTGAGCAGACGCTAACCCCGCAGATAAGTCGCTACCTGGGTGCTGCGGTTGCCTTCGACGAGGCAGCGGTCCTCAATGTTTTCGATGGCCTGTTGATGTCGGATCCGTACATCACCCCGTGGCAGACGTTTTGGCTGGGTCCGCATCTTGGCCGTTCTTCCAAGTTCACGGCGAAGAAGAGCGGTTCGAAACGCGCCGCCTGGCTTCAGTCGGTGTGGAACAGTACTGCTGCTTCCGAACCTGTGAAGTCGGGGCTGGCGACAACTTTGGCGCGCCATAAACTCATCGAGAAGAACGACTTGTTAGCTGCGTACGACCGCTTTTCCGAGACGGGGCGTCCGGGCATCGCTGCCGCGATCGGCGTTGCCGAACCAAACAAGTCTGATGCGGCGATAGCCGCACTGTGTCGCGAAGATGGCTTGTCGGAAATGGCCTACGACTGGGGTGTCGCACTTGCCTGATCGAATGGTCGAGAGCGCTGCTGCGGAGCAAGCCAAGACCGATATCCGGCTGATGCACGACGAATATCGAGTAGCTTCGACTCTCCAACGGCACCGACGCGGACGGATCCGAACCGATCACCTTGCCGAACGTCCCCAACAGCTCCTGGTGGCGAGCATCGTCGGCGTCGTCGAACACCTCAGTCTGGATGTTCTGATCGGTCGCGGTGTCGCCGAGAATAAGGCCCGTACCTGGGACGGGCAAGTGAAGGAGTGGAACGGACTCGGCGTCGATATGACGGCAGCCTGCCCGTCGCTCGCGGCAGTGCGAGGGTTCTATGAAGCTCGAACGGCGATCATGCACGCGGGTGGTCACTTCACCAGTGGACAACTTGTCGAACCCAGACACACAACGATGCTTGGCCACCTTGCCAGTGCTGGTGTCGAGCATGCCCAGCATCGTGTACTAGTCGATGACTCCACCATTGTGAGGTGCGTGGAAATCTGCCTTCGCTTCATTGACGAGCTTGAGGCGTTGCGAGTTCCGTGACCTGCTTGCAGCTCTGGAGTCTCCATGCGGGAACTGAAGCTAGCGAATCCTGAGACAGGCATCTTCGTGTCAGTAGCCTGCAAACGAAACTGGTTGTTTACGGCATCTAGTCGCTCGGTGAACTGAACTTCGCAAGTGCTTCAAGCTTTTCAGGTGACGAGTGCGACAGTGGCATCGTCGTGGCGTTTGAGTCGGCGGCCGTTGGGTTGTTCTGAGAGTTCGGGGAGGGTGTGGCGCTCGGCCTCTCGGATGCTTTTGATGAGCTGTTGCGGGCCGCTTTGGTCGATAGTTTGGGCGAGGTCTTCCCATTTGCCGAGGTGGAGGAGTTCGACGTACCGGGTGATGCCGTCGGTGAGTAGGTAGAGCGCTGGGTTGCCGTCGAGCGTTCCCGTGACGGCGGCTTCGGCGGCTTCTGGTTTGGTGGAGGCAACCCAGAAGCCTTCCGGGTTGTTGCGGGATTCGCGGATGGCTTCGGGTGTGTAGCTGGGGAGGTTTGCGCTGCGGGTGTCCTGGATGAGGGTGATGTTTTCATAGCCATTGCCGTAGCGGGCCATGATCGGGGAGTCTGCGAGGACGAGGTAGTCGATGTGCTCGGCGCCGATGCGCGCGATCGCGACGGTTGAGGATGGGCTGTCCGGGTTCCCGAGGTCGCAGGTGCGGGCGTGGCCAGCGCAGGTGGTCTCGAGTGCGTCGGCTAGCGCGTCGACGAGTGTCACATCGTCCGACCGGAGTAGCGGCGGGGCGAGGCCGGCGGCGAGCTGGCGGACGAGCCACGAAACATCATGAATGCACCCGCTGCGTGCGCTGGGGTGAGCTGTCGCACCGTCGAAGACCGCAACCCAGGACAGGCCGGCGATGACAAGGTCCTCATTGACTGTGCC
>JBOFLH010000447.1:0-3220 GCA_051657765.1 Nocardioides sp.
GTCCCAGGGAAGACCTGGCCTCGGAGTGCGAAACGTAGGTGACCTCGCCCAACTGCTTGCGCAACCGGTAGCGGGCGAGCGCCAACTCGTCCTCTAGATCCTCGATGCGTCGGACCTGGTCTGTGAGGTAGGAGCGGATTGCCTCGCGAGCGACCTCTTGCTTGCTGCGGTTTTCGCTCCGCGCCCGCTTGGTGAGCAGTCGGTCATCGTCCTCGCTCAAGCGCAGTGTCATCGCCACGTCGATGATGGTATCGCGAGATACCATGATCGATCCTGGTAGTGCGGAGTCGGCTTCGGGAGCGGGTCGGAGAGCACGGGTGCTCAGGAGCGGCTCTTGCGTGATTCGGGTGGCGGTGAGACGCAGGATCGAGAGTCGGCACAAGCGCCGAGCCGTGTAGTAGCCTCCCAATCACGGGTCACTTGTATCGGGAGGGTAACCATGGGACACAAAGGATTTGTTCGCCTCATAGCAGTCACGATCGCGGTTCCGGCCATCGGGCTGGGGATCTCGACCGGCTCGGCTTCGGCCGCAGGCTGTGAATGGGATACGGGGAACGTGTACTCGAATGACTATCGGTGGGTGTCGATGAGGAGCTGCACCTCCGGCAAGGTTCGCCATCACTACGATCCGCCATGGAGTGCGAACAATTATTGGACAAACTGGAAGAGTGGCACCACATACGCTCAGAGCGCTTCGAGTGCGGAATTGTATGAAGGTCAGACGGCCATCACACCGTAGTAAGCAACGTGTATCCGCGGCGTTACTAGCTGTGGTCGCCCTCGGTGCGTGCGCCGCAGAGGAAGATGCGAAGTCGCCTGGGAAGGTGCTGGGTGACGATGGCGGCAATGGCGCCACGGTTGTCAGTGAAAGTAAGCAACGGGCGATGGCTGACGCGTCGCAGTTGGCTATTCTCGACGCCGGTGATGAGATCTCATTTGCCGACTATCGAGATGCTGTTACCCGAAGCCTCGGGTGCATCCGAGATGCCGGAATCGATGTCGTGGGTGGCGACCAGACCGATAACAGTCGTGGCTTTCCGATGATCAACTACAGTTTTTCCGGTTCATCGGAGGGGCGCAGCGACGATGAGACACTCGCCGTTGCCGACGGCTGCATGGCGAAGTACTCGGCCTTGGTCGAGGAGCGGTACCAGAATCAGCCGACCTCCCTGGAGGCGATCGAGGCGGAGTTCGAGAAGCGCAAGCCCGCGATCATCGAGTGTCTCAACTCGGCCGGCAGCACGATCGACGGCGATGCCTCGCGGGCCGATGTCGAGTTGGAGGTGCGAGAGATAGCCGGCGGTCAGGGGACGGACTGTTTCGCCGAAGCGGGATTCGCGGGGTAGCGAGCATGTACCTGAGGTGAGAGCGTTTCGAGGGCGCGTCAAGAGCGGCAGGTGGCTGGCCGGGTTGGTCGTCGTACCGGTCGCCATCGCGTCGATGGTCGGGTTGGCGATCGTCGCCGATCGGTGGGCTCCGAACCCGACCCTCAGCTCTGCGGCGCCGGAGGCTGTGGTCGTTCCCGTGGAGCAAGCTGACGCGCGGCGATCCTACGAGGTCTCTCTGAAGGCGGAGCTGGCCGCGCGGCGTGTCGTCCGCAGCCGCGCCTCCGGCATCGTGACCGGCATAGCCGTGCGGGCGGGCACCACGGTCGATGCCGGTGATCGACTGGTCTCCCTGGACGACCGGCCCGTCGTCGCCTTCGTGGGCTCCGCGCCGCTCGTGCGCGACTTGGTTCCCGGCGACTCCGGGCCCGACGTACTGAGGTTGGCTCGATTCCTCGCTGCCACCGGTCGGCTGAGCGGCGAGCCGACGGACTACTTCGGAGTGGCGACGGCGGTCGCCGTGCGCGACTTCAACGCCGACCTCGGTCAGACCGCCGCGGGCTCTGCATTTCTGGCCTCGACGGTTTCTTGGATCGGGCCGAGTTCGATGCCGGTCGGCGGAGTCGCCGTTCGCGTCGGAGACCGGGTCAGCGTGGACTCGGTGCTGCTGCGCGGCCGGTTGCGACTGGCGCGGGTGGTGGTTGCCGAGCCGGCCAACGGCGTACCAGCCAGCGACGGCGGTTACGCGCTGTCCGTGGGGGATGTCACGGTGCCGTATCGCCAAGGTTCCGGCCAGATCGATGGGCAAAAGGCTCTGGCCGGGTTGGAGAAGCGGTTCGCCGATGATCGCGAGGCGGCCGGGACGTTGCGCGCCGAGCTTGCCATGCCGGTACTGCGGGTGCCCGTGACCAGCGTCATCGTCGATGCCGGCGGTGGCACGTGTGTCTATCCGGATGTCGGGGAGTCGCCTGTCGAGGTGCAGGTCATCGGAGGTGAGCTGGGTGTCGCGGATCTCCGACCTATTGCGGCCCTGGACCGAGTGCTGGCGAATCCGGGGCAAGTCCTCGACGCCCTGTCATGCGACTCGTAGGCAGCGGCCTGCGGCACTCCTACGCTGATCGTGAAGTGCTGGCGGGGGTGGACTTCACCGTCGGGCCGGGGGAGAGCGTCGCGGTCATCGGTCCCTCTGGCATGGGCAAGACGACCCTCCTCGCGATCTTGGGTGGCCTGATCGCTCCAGGGGCCGGAGTCGTCGGTGTGGAGACCGCAACCGAGGGGTTCGAGGTGCCCGGGCCGTGGATCTCGTGGGTCCTGCAGACGACCAACGTCCTTTCCGACCGGTCCGTCCTCGACAACGTCCGACTCGGGTGTCTCGCGGATCGGGTGTCCCGCCCCGAGGTCGATCGTCGTGTGCTGACCGCGCTCGACCACGTCGGCCTGGCTTCGCGGATAGACGATCCGGTTCGAGTGTTGTCCGGTGGGGAGGCTCAGCGGATCGTGATCGCGCGCGCCCTGGCCTCGCGCCGCCCCTTCCTCCTGGCCGATGAGCCGACCGGCCAACTCGACTCCGCGACCAGTCGGAGCGTCATGGACGCGCTGCTGGCAGCAACGAGTAGCCGCGGTCTCGTCTTGGTGACTCACGACACAGATCTGGCCGGCCGCTGCGACCGGCTGCTGCGACTCGACGACGGAGTGCTGAGCGAGGTCGCGCGTGGCTGACTGGACGCTGCGCGAGACCGTGCGCGAAGGAATCTCGAGTTGGCGTTTCGGGCGGTGGCGAACGGTCGGCCTCCACGCCATGATCCTCGTCGCCGTTGCGCTGCCCCTGGCGGCGGACCTGCGCCAGGTGGACGATCTGCTTGCCAAGGAGCAGCGGTGGCTTCACGACGGCGGTG
>JBOFLH010000448.1:0-6684 GCA_051657765.1 Nocardioides sp.
GGATCAAACACTCCGGAGCGTCAATCGCCGACGTGCTCGGCGAGGGATTGACCAACGAGGTGATCGGCAAAATGCGGGTGATCGAGCTGCTGCAGTCGGTGCCGGGTCTTGGCAAAGTGCGGGCTCGTCAGATCATGCAGCGTCTCGGTATCGCGGAGAGCCGTCGAGTGCGCGGGCTCGGGAGCAAGCAGCTTGCCGCACTGGAGCACGAGTTCACCGATCGTGATTGAGAGTCTCGATCTGCCGCCCGGTCGCCGGCCCGGCACGGAGGGATCAGCTGTCGCGCGGTTGTTCGTGTTGGCCGGTCCCACCGCAGTCGGCAAGGGTACGGTGGCCGCCGCGGTGCGGGCGGACTACCCCGACATCGAGATCTCCGTGTCCGCGACGACCCGGAAGCCGCGGCCGGGTGAAGTGGACGGCGTGCACTATTGGTTTGTCTCCGAGGTCGAGTTCGACGCGTTGATTGCCGATGATGCGCTGTTGGAGTGGGCCCTGGTGCATGGCGTCGCGCGCTACGGCACCCCGCGACGGCCGGTGGAGCGCGCACTGGCCGAGGGCCGGTCGGTCCTGCTGGAGATCGACCTGCAGGGGGCACGCCAGGTCCGAACCAGCATGCCGGATGCCTATTTTGTGTTCTTGAAGCCGCCATCGTGGGCTGAACTGGTTCGGCGTTTGGTCGGACGCGGCACCGAATCGGCCACGGAGCGAGAGCGTCGGTTGGCCACTGCCCAGCGCGAGTTGGCCGCGGAACGGGAGTTCGACACGACGATCGTCAATCATGAAGTTCACGAAGCAGCCAGCCAATTGGTAACCTTAATGATGCCCACCCGTGGGCGAGACCCCATCCCACACCAAGCAACAGACTTGTGAGGCTTCTTCGTGTCTTCCGCTAGCTCCGCCGCCGAGGGGATCACGCACCCCTCGATTGACGATCTGCTCACCAAAACCGACAGCAAGTACAAGTTGGTTCTTTATAGCGCCAAGCGCGCCCGGCAGATTAATGCCTACTATTCCCAGTTGGGGGAGGGCCTGCTGGAGTACGTCGGTCCGCTGGTCGACACGCACGTCCAGGAGAAGCCGTTGTCGATCGCGTTGCGCGAGATCAACGAGGATCTGTTGACCTGCGAAGACATCGACCCGGCCGAGTTGGCAGCCGAGGAGGCGGCGGCGGCCGCAGCTGCCGCGGCCACCGTCGTCGACCCGTTCGCGGCCCCGCTCTGAATCAGCCGAGCCAGTTCTTCCCAGGCAACTGACCGTGGCCAGCCCCACCCGCGTCGTGCTGGGGGTCAGCGGTGGGATCGCGGCCTACAAGGCGTGTGAACTGCTGCGACTGCTCACCGAAGCGGGTCACGAGGTGACCGTGGTGCCTACCGCGGCGGCGCTGAGGTTCGTCGGTGCCCCGACCTGGGCCGCGCTGTCGGGCAGAGCGGTGACCGAGGATGTGTGGACCCAGGTGGACCAGGTCCGCCACGTGAGTATCGGTCAAGCCGCGCAGGTGGTGGTGGTCGCGCCGGCTACCGCGGACCTGCTCGCCAGGGCCGCACACGGGTTGGCCGACGATCTGCTGACCACCACGTTGTTGACCGCGCGATGCCCGGTGATCTTCGCGCCGGCGATGCATACCGAGATGTGGGCACATCCGGCGACCGTCGCCAACGTTGCCACGCTGCGAGAGCGCGGCAACGTGATCCTGGAGCCGGCCATCGGACGGTTGACCGGCGCGGACTCGGGGAAGGGGCGGTTGCCGGAGCCATCGGAGATCTTCGCCGCCGTACTCGCCGAACTCAACGGATCGGCGCGAGGTCGTGACCTCACCGGACGCCGGGTGGTGGTCTCCGCCGGCGGCACCCGGGAGTACCTCGATCCGGTGCGATTCATCGGCAATCGATCCTCGGGTCGGCAAGGTTATGCGGTGGCCAGCGCGGCCGCCGCCCGGGGAGCCACCGTCACCCTGGTTGCCGCGAACGTGACCCTGCCCGATCCGCCCAACGTGCACGTGGTGCCGGTGGAGACCACCGACGAGTTACGCACCGCGGTGCTGGCCGCTGCGGCTCAAGCCGATGCGGTGGTGATGGCGGCCGCGCCGGCCGACTTTCGGCCGGCTTGGCGCAGTGGCGTGAAGATCAAGAAGTCCGGGGACGGCTCGGCGCCCGCGCTCGAACTCACTCAGAATCCGGACATCCTGGCCGAGCTGGCGCAGCGCCCTCGCGGCGCACAGGTGGTCGTCGGCTTCGCCGCTGAGACCGGCGACCACACCGGCTCGGTGACCGAACTCGGCGCCGCCAAGCTGAGTAGGAAGGGATGTGACCTGCTGGTGGTCAACGACGTCACCGGTGGATCGGTCTTTGGTAGCAATGACAATGAGGCGGTTATCCTCGGATGCGATGGTTCGTCGCATCAGGTGCCGATGGGCACCAAGTTGGCTCTGGCGCACACGATCTGGGACCGTGTGGTGCGCATCCTTGACCAGCGATCAACCAGCACCTCCCGCAACGAAAGCGAGCAATGATTGTGACCGGACGTCTCTTCACCTCCGAGTCGGTAACCGAAGGCCACCCCGACAAGATGGCCGACCAGATCAGCGACAGCATCCTGGACTACCTGCTAGCCCATGACCCGGCCAGTCGGGTGGCCGTGGAAACGATGCTGACCACCGGCCTGGTGGTAGTTGCCGGCGAAGTGACGACGCAGGCCTATGCGCCCGTTGCCAAGATTGTGCGAGATCGGGTGCTCGCGATCGGCTATGACTCCTCCGACAAGGGTTTCGACGGGAACTCGTGCGGAGTTCAGGTCGCGATCGGCCAGCAGTCCGCCGATATCGCGCAGGGCGTCGACGATGCTTACGAGGAACGCCGCGACCACTCGGCGGACGCACTCGACAAGCAGGGTGCTGGCGACCAGGGCCTGATGTTCGGTTACGCGTGCGACGACACCGACGTGCTGATGCCGCTACCGATCACTATCGCGCAGCGGCTCGCGGAGCAGCTCACCGCGGTGCGCAAGGATGGCACGTTGCCCTACTTGCGTCCCGACGGCAAGACCCAGGTGACCATCGAGTACGACGCCGACAATCGCCCGGTCCGCATCGTGACCGTTGTGCTGTCCTCGCAGCACGCCGCGGACGTCGACCTGGAAACCGTGCTTGAACCCGATGTGAAGAAGCACGTGATCGACCCGGTGCTCGCCACCTTCGATATCCCTTCTGAGGGCTACCAGTTGCTGGTCAACCCGACCGGACGATTCGTGACCGGTGGCCCCATGGGCGACGCTGGGTTGACGGGCCGCAAGATCATCGTGGACACCTATGGCGGCATGGCTCGACACGGCGGCGGCGCGTTCTCCGGGAAGGACCCGTCCAAAGTGGACCGGTCCGCGGCCTATGCCATGCGCTGGGTCGCCAAGAATGTGGTGGCCGCTGGTCTGGCTCGTCGCTGCGAGGCGCAGGTCGCCTACGCGATCGGCAAGGCGCATCCGGTTGGGGTGTTTATCGAAACGTTCGGCACCGGCGTGGTGCCCGATGAGGAAATCCAGCGGGCCGTCTTGGCGGTGTTCGATCTTCGTCCGGCCGCGATCATCCGAGACCTGGCCCTGTTGCGGCCGATCTATGCGCTGACCGCAGCCTACGGCCACTTTGGCCGGGAGCTGGACGAGTTCACCTGGGAGCGTACTGATCGCGCCGAGGCGTTGAAGGCCGCCGTATCGGCCTGAACCGCCACCCCTCATCGAGGTTTCGGGGGAGTGGCCTGGCAAGGCAAGTGTCCCGAGCGGTGCCCTGGGCGAGGAGTCGGCGGTGGGTGCCAGTGGTGAGGTGCCAGTGGTGAGCAGTCGGTGCTGATCTGTCGGGGGCACCTGGTAGGAATGTGACGATGGCTACGACCCCCGCACGCGATCAGGCCTCAGCGGTGCCGATCGCGGCGGCGATCTCCCCGGCGGTGACATCGCCCGCGGTGGCCGGCGACCCGGCTGCCCAGCCCCTGCCCGGACTGGTCCGGGCCGCGGTCCGAAGGCCAAGGGGGCAGGCATCGAGAGCGCGGGTGGCTGGTGCCGACGAGCCTTGGGCAGATGTGGATCCGATTGCTCGGGTGCTGGTCGACGTTCCGTTGGCCCACCTGGATCGCGAGTTCGACTATGCCGTGCCCTCATCAATGGCCGAGACGGCGCTGCCCGGGGTGCGGGTGCGGGTGCGGTTTGCGGGTCGTGAATGCGGCGGATTCGTACTCGACCGGGTTGCTGGGTCTCCTCATGGTGGCCGGCTGACTCCGCTGCGTCGCGTGGTCAGCGCCGAACGGGTGCTCGTGCCGGAAGTCGCCGAGCTGGCCGGTGAAGTCGCCGCACGCTACGCCGGTACTCGATCTGATGTTCTCCGGCTGGCGATTCCGCCGCGTCATGCGCGGGCCGAGACCGCCGAGAGCGTGGAGTCTCCACCGGTGCCCGCGGTCGCGCAACTGCTGAGCGCTGGGCGGTCGTCATGGAGCCAGGTTGTCGGAGCGTCGGCATTCCTCTCTCGGGTCGGCGAGGGGGGGCAGCCGCGGGCGGTGTGGGCGGCGGCTCCGGGAGACAACTGGCCGCTGTTGTTCGCGTATGCTGCCGCGGCGGCCTACTCGGGCGGTCGCGGCGTTATCGTGTCCGTTCCGGACACGCGAGACCTAGCTCGGGTCGACGCCGCACTCACCGACGTCCTGGGCGCCGGGCACCACGTCACGTTCCGAGCCGACGCGGGTCCGGCCGCTCGATATCGCGACTTCCTTGCCGTCTCCCGCGGTACCCGCCGTATCGTCGCCGGCACGAGATCGGCGGCTTTCGCGCCGGTACACGATCTGGGCCTGGTGATGATGTGGGATGACGGCGACGATCTCTATGCCGAGCCTCGGGCTCCCTATCCGCATACCCGCGAGGTGCTGCTGAGCCGGGCCGCGCGAGGCGGGCACGCGGTGCTACTGGGTGCCTTCGCTCGATCGGTGGAGGCCGATGGGTTGGTGCGGTCCGGGTGGGCGCGCGCGATCGCCGTACCACGCGCCGTGCTGCGCGAGCGAGCCACCGTGGTTGCGTCCAGCGCGGAGATCGACCCTGGCCGCGACCCGCACGGTCAGAGCGCCCGGCTGCCTCGGGTGCTGTTCGACTCGATACGTCGCGGGCTGGCGACCGGGCCGGTGTTGGTGCAGTCTCCGCGCGCCGGGTATGCCCCGTCACTGGCGTGTGAGAGATGCCGTCGCCCGGCCCGGTGTGGCGTGTGCACCGGGGCGTTGTCGCTCGCCGGGAAGACGGTGCACCCAGCCTGCGCGTGGTGCGGCTCGGTTGCGGCGAGTTGGGCCTGTCCGGAATGTGGCCACCGCGGTCTTCGCGCTCCGGTGGTGGGCGGGCGGCGCACCTCGGAGGAGCTCGGTCGCGCCTTTCCCGGGGTGGCTGTCCGGCTCTCGGACAGCGCCGAGGTGGTACCGCACGTTCCGGACGCGCCGGCGTTGGTGGTCGCGACGCCGGGTGCCGAGCCGGTAGCCGCGGCCGGTTATGCGGCGGTGATCCTGCTGGACACCTGGTTGCCGTTGACTCGAGTTGATCTCCGAGTCGACGAGGAGGCACTCCGGCGCTGGCTGAACGCGGGTGGCCTGCTTCGCCCCGGTGGTGAGGTGATGGTGGTTGGTGAGAGTGGTCATCCGGCGATCCAAGCCCTGATCCGTTGGGATCCGGCTGGGTTCGCGGCTCGGGAGAGCGAGCATCGCGCGGCCGCCCATCTGCCCCCGGCGGCCCGCATCGCGAGCATCACCGGTGCGCCTGGTGCGATCGACGACGCCGTGACTTTGTTCGCCGCGCCGCCCAGCGCCGAGCTGCTCGGCCCGGCCCCGGTCGCTGTGCCCCCGATCGGTGTGTCACAGCGTGGTTCGGCTGCCGGGCGGGCCGACGCCGAAGTGCGGGTGGTGGTCCGAGTGCCTAAGCGCGACGGGCCGGCATTGTCGGCGGCCCTCGGTGAGCTGCAGCGACTGCGATCGGTTCGCAAACTCGATCCTGTCCGGATCCAGGTCGATCCGCCAACGCTGTGAGGTTCGTGGTGAGGTGATGTCCGCCCGCCGGCCCCAAGACATCGAGTGGGCCGATGCGGCGGCGGCCCTGCGGGGCCGCATAGACTTGCCGACGCTTAATCATCAGACAGGAGACGGCGTGGCGATCCAACCGATTCGGCTCCTCGGCGACCCTGTGCTGCGCCGGCCGGCGGTGGCGGTTGTCGACTTTGACCGCGAGCTGCGCAACCTGGTCCACGATCTCACCGACACGATGGTCGACGCGCCGGGTGCCGGTCTGGCGGCCCCGCAGATCGGAGTGGGCCTGAGAGTTTTTACCTGGCAGATCGACGGGGAACTCGGACACCTGGTCAATCCCGTCCTGGAGCTGTCCGAACAAACCCAGGACGGCGAAGAGGGGTGTTTGTCCATCCCCGGGCTGCTGATCACCTGTCGTCGGTCGGCCTCGGTTGTGGCGCATGGCCAGAACATGTACGGCGAGCCGGTGACGGTGCGCGGCAATGACATCTTGGCCCGGGCGTTGCAGCATGAGACTGATCATCTGGACGGGGTCATGTTCGTGGACCGTCTCGATCCGGCCGCCCGCAAAGTCGCCATGAAGCAGATCCGGGAGTCCGAATGGTTCGGGGACCCGGCACTGGTAGTCAAGGTGTCGCCGCACCCGATGTTC
>JBOFLH010000449.1:0-9894 GCA_051657765.1 Nocardioides sp.
GTCTCGCGCCAAGTCTCGGTGCGGCCGGTCGGCACCAGCCGCCGAGGCGTGATGCAACGATGCTCATCGAAGCGGGTGAGGATCTCATGCTTGAGTGCGATCGCCGCGAACTTGTTGGGCACCACCGTCGACTCGATGATCTCGCCACGGCGCCGCACCTTCGCCTGCGCCTTCTCGTGGGTGGCTGCCGATACCCCGAACACGTGCGCCTTGGGAAAGAACACGATCTGCACCACATGCGGGTCCAGGGTCCCGTTCTTCCGCCAAGGCGGCGCGACCCGCTCCGGTTCGGTGCGGATCATCTCGTCGTTGCGCACCGCGTCGGCATAGACCAGCTCGCTGCGCCGCCGGGCCACCGGATCGAGGTCGGGCCACAAGTAGTGGCCCTTTCCGCGCAGGATCGCCCGCTGACGTAGCCGCCGGCTCTGCGCGGCGCGCAACTTCGGATCGTCCTTGGCGATCCACCGCCGCAGGGTCGTAGCTGAGACCCCCAACGCCTTGGCGACCGCTGAGACGTTCAGCCTGCCGTCACGGGGCGGGAAGGCCGCCCACAACCAACACACGAAGTCGGTCATGCCCGCGGCCGCCGGCGGCACCCAGTCCAGCGCAAGCTGCCCGCTCTCGGCGACCTGGCCGGCCGGCCCGTGGGTGGTATGTCCCCTCCGCTGCCGCGCCATCAGCTGTGCTCCTCGCCAGCTCCAGGCCGGCGTCTGCCGGCGGTCCCGCGATCAGCGCGCCAGTGCTCCCGCACGTACACGTCCCGACCGTCGGCCACATCTGCCGCCACAGTCGCCTCCGCGGCCGCGACGTCGTCTGGCGCCATCCACCCAGCGCCAGGCACCCAGACGGCCGCCTGGCCGTCCGCAGGGGCCAGCGCCGGGTCGACCATCTCTGCGACGAGCTTCTCGGCCCCAGTGGCTTTGAGGTTGCCGCCACCGGCCATGGGGACACCGCGGGCCGCTCGGAGGAAGGGCTCGGACCACCCGACAGGTATGCGAAACCTCTCGAACGGACGGACTCGGCTCAGCGCCACCTTGTTCGCGATCGCCACCCGCAGTTCGTCAAGGTCGAGCTTCTGTGTCCGAGCCAGCACCACCAGGTCGACCAGATCCTTGACCCGGCTGCTCGCCAGGCGGTCCTCGCCGTAGGAGCCCATCGTGGCGCAGACCTTGTCGGCGATCTGATCGGTCACTGGGTAGAGCCGGTAAGGGTGGGTGACCAGCGGCCGGCCAAGCCGGAGCCGGTTCGCGGGGTCCACCACCTCGGGCTGGCCGACCGGTTCCGGTCCCACCACGACATCAACGTGCACCTGGTCGCGCGGGGTGTCTGTGTCGGTGTCTATGCAGGCGAACGTGTATCGGCGCGTGAGAAGACCGGGCTGGTTCTCCCCCAGCCCCGTTGGTGCGCTCCCGATCAGCCGGAAAGTCATATGGTCGCCCAGGTCGACGTCGACGGCCCTAGACAGAGCCGCCTCAGCCTCCGCGAGATCAGCAGCTCTGCCGGCCGCCAGGTCGACGTCCTTGGTGGTCCTCGAGGCCGGCACGCGGGCGAGCATGCTCATCCCACCCTTGAGCATCCAGCCCGACTGCTCACCATCAGCGAAGACCCGCGAGAGAAACCTGTCGAAGCGAGCCTGTCGTATCTGGGCATCCACTGTCGCGGCCTTCACCCCAGGCCCGGCCTCCCGAGACCGCTTCTTCGCGGCCTCCTTGGTCGCGAGCTCAAGCGCCCGCCAACTGCCGTAGGACTCCTCGCTGGTCATCGGGCCCACCCGTCGGGGAAGACTCCCGCCAGCTCGAACAGATGATGGGCCAGCGCACGTCCGCCCTCCGCGCCGGTGCGTTTCTGCGTCGCGGCGACCCGTTCGAGGTAGCCCACGAGCCGATCCGGCGAGATGAGGCGCCCGGCGGCCACCGCATCGCGAACAACGCCGGCGACCAGGGAGAGGTCGACCCACTGCTCGACCAGGTCAGCGATCGTGCGCTCGACCGTCAGAGCGGGCAGTCCGCCCACGGGGAAGACCTCCTCGCGGGTGAGTTGCCGCACCCGCAGCCGCACCCCGGGCAGTCGGGTTACCTTGCGGGTCGGGACGATGAATTCGAACTCATCCAGGAAGAAGTCACCCAGCCCATGCACCACGGCCGCGGTGATCCCGGCTGTCACGACAGACGAAACACCCGGCGCCGGCCCGGGGGTCGTAGCTCCGCCTAGAGCCAGCCAGGTCGCGTAGACCTCCTCGTGCTGCTGGGGCGGCGCGCCGGCCATGCGGTAGACACCCTGAGCCACGCGCTCCAGGACGCCGCTGCTCGACCACCGTGACATCTGCTGCCGGGTCACGCCGGCAGCCTTAGCCTGAGCAGTCGTCACCAGGCCCCAGCGTTGTTCGGCGATGGCAGCGAGAGAGGTAAGTGTCCTTTGCGCCATGTACACGATTGTATCAACTTCTGTTGACAAATGCTGCGACCCAGCCTCGGGAATTGAGCCGCATCAGTATTTGTCAACGGTAACGAGACAAAAGCTGACTCATCACGGGCGCAACATTGCTGGTCGAAAACGGACAGGAACGTTGTACTCACCCGCTTGCCGGGCGTCACTCTGCGTCACCACCGTCCGGCCCGAGCAGAGGCCCGAGCACCGACCCATCGATGGGCAGAGGCCAGTCGAAGCCCTCGACCTCCGCCTTGATGAAGTGCAGGCGGTACTCTTCGCCGTCGCCGAACTCAATCGCATCAGCGAGCTCGTCCCACGTCGCGCCCGCCCGCCTGGCCGCGAGCACCCAGTGCCGCACCGAATGGCTGGCGACGTCGAGCAGCGCGTACAGGCCCACGGCCCCAGCGACCAAGGCCCGCCGGTCCCGCGCTGACGTCGTGATCTCTGCCCAGCTTCGGGGGCTGTTCATCCGCGCGAACTGGAAGTTCATGGTCGCTGAGGTAACGCCGCCATCGTCGACTATCCCCTCGTACGGCGCCTGGAGGCTGACCTCGAAGGCCTGGCTCGTTCCGCTGCCATCGCGCAGCGGGTCGAAGTCCTCACCCCACGCCGCGATCGCCTCCGTGGCCTGCTCAGCGGCGGCGACAAGCCCGAGCTGCTGTTGGCCACAGGATGCGCGCCGGCACCGTACGACCCACTCCCCGTCGACCTCCTGATACCAGTACCGGCGCCACGACGTCGGCCAGCGATCGCTCTGTGGCTCGACGTGTCCGCAGACGTAACATCCCGCCGGCTCCGTACACCCATGATCGTCGACCAGGGCCTGCTCGGCCAGCCCTGGATCCGTCACTGTGGGCCCCTCGGCGCCGCACGTGCACCTGGCCAACCACACCCGCGACTTGAGCACGCCGCGGCTGAGGATGCGGGCCGGCACATGCAGCGTCGGGAGGTTGGAAGAGATCGTCATGATCCGAGACTCCTTGCTGTCAGGCCGATCATCCAAAGGTGTCGAGCTTGTCGATCTCGACCAGGGTCACCGACCCGCCGAAGGCATCACCGAAGGCGTCTTCGAGCCGGCCCAGCGCGAGCTGGTCGTTCCCGGCCAGCGAGGCGTCGAGGATCTGCCCCATCCGCTCGGGGTCGACAGTCACTGTGGTGCCGCGCTTACGCACGTCAGAACTGACACGGACCTTGCCGTAGAACACCATTTGGGTGCCCTTGTTCCGCAGCCGCGACTCACGCCGGGTACTCAACCGGGCCCGTCGACCGCCCGGGCTACTGCGCCACGACCCATGCTGCTGAGCGAGGTCCGCAGCCGCCGAACTCCGCATAGGCATTCCCTGCTTGATCCACCGCTGCACCGTCCTCTGACTCACCCCAAGCCGCTCCGCGGCCTCCTTGCTGTTCGGGGTTCCCCGCCGGGTCACCCCGAACAAGTCGAGCACCATCGAGCCCGGCGTCGGAGCCTTCTCCGACGCCTTGCGCACCGCAGCCCACAAGGCCTCAGCGCGCGATCGACGCGCTTGCTCAGGCATTGCTCAGACCCTGTGCGTGGCGTGTGGTGCATCCGGCCAGTCGTTCTGCATGCCGACGGAGGCTGAATCGACTAGTCATCAAGAACCCCTACCCTCTGACGTTTTAGCCAGGAACGATGCACGTTCGGCAGCCTCTCTTTCGAGGGCCCCTAGCTCTCTGTTGATTTGATTCCACGCCCGTCTGGCTTGGTCGGCCGTGGCGCTGTTGGGGCGATAGCTGGTGATCGAGCTATCGACAAGCCACGACACCACCGCAACAGCGACACCCACTGCGGCTGCGCGGTGGGAAAGCTCGAAGCCGCCAACCGGAATAAGCAAGGCGTAGTAGACGACTGGAACACACAGGCAATGACCGAGAGACCCAGCCCAGGAGGCGATCGCCCGGCTCCAACCCGCACCAACACGCCCAGTTCGCAAGCTGTATCGGGTGACTGGATCTGGATAGGGCCGCACCAGGGTGAGGGTGAAAGTCATGCGAACGAAGAGGATCAACAGGAGGCCAGACACAACGGCAACTGGGAGTACGCCAAGCGTAGTGATCGGGTCAGTCGCGAGCCCCCACATGAGAATGAAGAGCGTGGGTGTCCACCTGGCCAACCGAGCTAGAGCGGGACGCTGCCAAACCGGGGGCGAAGATTCGGCAGCACTCGCAAGGGCGGTATGAGCTCGTCGCGCACGCGCCTGACGGAGCCTGACGCGAGCAGAACCCAAGTGGGTGAGATGAAGCCTGACCGGAGCGGCTGCTGCAAGAGTTGCTGCAATGGCGATTGTCAGGTCGATCAAAGCAATGGCCGGGCTTGGACCGTCCGGGTTGATCGATGCACCAAGCGTCAGGAGCGCCAACGTTAGGAGGGAGACAGCACACAATCGGCCAGCCAGTTCGAGAAGCCCATCGACCCGCTCACTGACGGCTATCTGCACAGTCGGCGGCATGGTCGGCCCAGGACCTGCATAGCCAACGTAGGCGTTGGCCGCTCTTGCGATCAGGATCGTTACGATTGCGCCGAATCCACTGAAGTAGACCTCAGGGCTCGCCACTCCTGGGAGATCTAGAAGTACCTCCAACTTCACGCTCTCAGCGAGAACACTCACGGTCGTTGTCATGAGCACCAGTCCCACGATGAGAGTCAATGACTCACTTCTGTCGCTCAACCAGGCTTGTTCCGCCCGCTCGAGCTCGTCACTGTCGACCTCTATAGGTCGACGTGGCGCCGTGTCAGCATCAGCATGCGCACTCAGGCGCTTCCAAAGTTGGCTTGTTCTGCTCGCTAGAGAACGCAGGCGGACCTGCCTAGTCATGGGGCTGCCGATCGTGGTTGGCAAGGGCAGCAACAGCGTCGGCGTAGTGCCAGCGCCCGGTCCGCTTGGGTAAGAACATCGGCCCCCACTCAGCGAGCTCGGTCGAGCCAATCGGCTTCCACGATCCCAGGCCGCTGCCGAGCTTGGCCGGGTCCCCGGGCCAAGCAGCGACTGGGTCCGGTAGGTCGCTGGCGTAGAAGACAGCGTCACGGTCGACTACCAGCGGGCTCACACCCGAGAGGTCCTGGGCCTTGGTGACGGTGTGCAGGATCGCGGTCTTGGTTGCGCCGATCACGTGGTCGCGCCAGTCGGGCCGCCAAAGGTGGAAGTCACCACGGTGTTCTCGTTCGGCGAGTTTGCCGACTGTGGCCGAGTAGAGCGCCTTGACCGTGGCCAGCACCGCATCCGCACCGGGGTCCTCCCCCGCGGCCGCAGTCAGCGCCGTACGAGCCTCACCGAGCGCGGTGCCTGGCCCTTCGAGGTAGCGGGAGGTGATGCCCCAGGTGTAGGACTCGTGCACCGTCGGAGTGATCCCGTGTGCCTTGAGTTGCTTGAGGGTGTGGACCGTGACCCAGACTCGGTTGTTGCCGACTCGTGCGCCGGCCGCGGTTCCTGGGTCAGGCAGACCCCAGTTGGTCCACTCCCAGCCTCCGTCGACCAGGTAGTAGCCAGGCTTCTCTCTCCCGTCCCACGCGGCCGCGTCGCCGGTGCGGTGGATCAGGTCCTCGACACCGAGCTCGATGGATCGCCACGGCACGAGGTAGGAGGCGTTGCGGTCGTAGCCGTGCACGTAGCGCAAGCTCTGTTCGTCGCCGGTGAGGTTGTCCCAGGGCCGCCACCACGAGAAGTCCTGCTCCAGGCCTGTGAAGCGGGCGTCGGTGGTCTTGGCCCGCCACGGTGGGATCTCTGCGGCGGTGTTGCGGATTAGTGCCACCCGGTGGCGGCTCTGGCCGCGGTCATCGAATGCATCGCGCCGCGCCGGCCGGTGGTGGTCGATCAGGTCCAGGCCGGTCGCGGCTGAGGTGATCCGGTAGGCGATCCCGACGCGCTGGGCGAACAGCAGCAGCCGGCGCGCGAGTTCGCCGGGCGTCGGGTCGTCCTCGAAGAGCGCCACGCCCTCGATGCGATGCCACGGAAGTCCGACCAGGAGCGCGCCTTGGGGTAGCAGTTCGGTGTGCCAGATCCGGGTCCACACGTCGAGGTGACCGCGCTGACCGAGCTGCCAGCCTGTCTCCAGTGCCCCGGCGACCATCGGGTGGTTGTCGAGCCGCCCGAAGATCTTCGAGGACTCTTTGGCGCGCTGAGCCTTGGTCAGTGCCTTGTCCGGCAGCGCGGGCTGCGTCGCGGGCAGCCCGAGCCGCTCAAGCGCCGCCGCGGTGAGCCAGATCTGCCCCTGATCGGGAAGCCGGTCCTCGCCCCCGCCCCAGCCCAGGCGCAGCTGGTCGCGGCCCGTCAGTGCCGCGAGTTCTCCGATGTGGGTGACTTGCGGGAACGGCCGAACCGACCCATCGGCCAGGTGGACGCCCTCGCCGTCGAGGACTGCCGCCGGCGCAGTGAACCGAGCTACACGCCGATCAGTGCTTCGCGGCTTCCGGGTCGCCGGCCCGGCGGCTGCGGGCTGTGAAGCTGCTGCGAGCGGCGGAGCCAGCGCCGCAGCGCAGTCGCCGCCGTGCATCACCACGCCGTTGATGGCGTAGCGGGTTGGCTCCCCGCACACCGTGCACAGCGCCGGCTGGTCGAGCTTCACCAGCTCCTCAACAGTCCCCGCCTCGTCCTCGAGCTGGGTCGGTCCGGGGACCTCGCTGGGCTGCTGGTCTCCGTCGGGAAAATGAATCTCCCTCGCGTGCGCGCTCACGTGCGCGAGAGGTGCCGTAACTGCCGTAACCGCCGTAACTTCCCTGGTCAAAGGCGGTTTGGGTGCCGTAACCGGGGCCGTAACCGGTAGCTCGGGCGCCGTAACATCGGGTGTCTGCGCGACTGGAATCATCGGCTGCTCTTCAATGGTCGGCTCGCCGTGCGGCCCGGAGGTCGGAACGTCATCATCGCCCGGCCCATCGATGGGACTCCCCTCGATCGAGTGCGGAGCCTCGGGGTCCTCGACCTCGGGGTAGGCCAGCTTGTAGACCCGAATCCGCTTGGACCCGATCGCGATCACTGAAGTGTGGTTGCGAGCGCCCGGCTTGCGTGAGGAGCCCTGGCGCTTGAGCACGTCCCGCTTAGTGAGCTCTCGACATGCGACGTCGGAGTCGACGCCGAGCTCGTCGCACACGTCTTTCCAGACGTTGGAGTAGACACCGATCCAGGCCTGGTCGTTGGCCACCAGGCCCTTGGTCTTGAGAGCGACCCCATGCCGCGCGATCTCGGTAGAGTCGCCGGCGGCGTAGGTCGGCGCAGAGATGTTCTCCACGTGCTGGGCGATCGTTGGCCAGCACGCCGGCTCTTGGAAGAGGCTGTCGTGGATGGCGTCGAGGATGCGGTCCGCGTCGTGGAGCGGGGTCTCCCACTCGGTGAGGTACTCGATCGCCCCATCCGCTGCCGCTGCCGCCAGCAGGCCACCGGTGCCGACTAGGTCGTCGATCATGGCCGCGCCGGCGATGTGGGAGACCAGGTGCTTGGTGATCTCCTTGACCATGCGGTCCTCGGAGTCGACCTGGCCGAGCAGCTCCTCGGCGAAAGCGAGGTAGCCCAGCGCCGTATCGGTCGAGTTCTTCTCCAGCAATGCCGGCCCGAGGTGGCCATAGGCATCCTTGTAGAGCTCCTCGATCGCATCGGCGTGTTCCTCGGACTGAGTGAACGGGGTCGAGAGTTCTACGACTCGGCGCGGGGTTCCCGCGAACCCGCCGGCTCCGACGCTGGCCAGCAGGCGACCGTTGCCGGCCGAGAACATGATCCCGTACCAGCCGCGGCCGCGGTGGTAGCCGATCCGCCCGGCAGGTGCCGGTCGGCCGCGGGAGGCGCCGTTGCAGATGTCGTAGATCTGCTTGCCCCAAGCGGCGGGGTTGATCTTGCCCGCCATGGCGCTCTCATCGAAGAACGCCGGCAGTACGCCGAGCATGCCGAGATAGGAGATCGGGCCTTGCCCGGACTGGTTCCACGACTCCACCAGTCCTGAGGACCCCTTGCCTCCCGGGCTGCCCCAGATCGACGCGGCCGCCCGTAGCGTCACCGACTTGCCCTGGGAGGGGTCACCATGCAGCGACACGATGTGAGCCTGACGATCCGCAGCGCCCTGGAACGGGCCGAACGCGGCCGCGCCGAGCACCATGGCCATGCGCGGGCTCTGCGCGACCAGGTGCACGACCTGGGCCCATCGTGCGAGCGCCTCACCCCGGGTCAGCGGGCTGGCGATCAGATAGCCAGGAGGCAGCGTCTCGGAAACCGCTTGAGAGATCTTGCCTTCAGGCGTGACCTGGGGTGTGGCCTCGACCTCTTCGGTCTCTTCGGCCGCAGCCAGCACCAGGGCCGTCGTCGCGGCGTTCATGATCGTCGTGTCGTACGGGGCCGGGAGACCGAGAATGTTTGGCCAGGTGTGCCGACTCAACTCGTCGTTGCCGATCAGCACCCGGATGCTGTCGCGCTGGGCAGAGACCAGATAGTGCAGCCCGGTCGGTCGACCGAAACCATCCCGAGCGATCACCCGAGCGTGCAGATAGGGCAGTGGCGCCATGAACGTCCAGCGGCTGTCCTGGAGCTGATAGACCCCACGACGTCGACGACCTGAGCCACCGAGCTCGTAGGCCCAGGAACCCTTCGAGGTCTGGATCTGCCCGTGAGGGGCAGGCATACGTGCCGACGTCGGGTGTTCGACGACTCGCCCGCCGGCGTGATCCAGATCGTCGGTAGGTCCCGCGCTCTCGTCCTCAGTGCCCGGCAGCACGGCTTCTTCGAGGTAGGGCTCCAACTCGGCCGGGACCGGTGCAGCAGCCGAAACGTGGGCAGCCAGGGCAGCATCCTGAGCGGCGCTGACTGCCGCGAGGATCCGGTTCCGGTATTCCTCCCCGTCACCGCCGAGACCGACAGCGGTCTCCAGCACAGTGACCGCACGCACCAGTTGCTTGCCCGCCTCGGCCGCCCACCGTCCCGCAAACCGGGTCTCATCGTCGACGCGACCAGCAGCGGCCGCAGCAGCCCGCTGTGCCCTCGCGGCGGACTCAGCGGCCGCCTCGCCGGCCAGCACAGCCGCTTCCTCGGCCTCGGCGGCCTGCTCCAAGAGCCACAGCTCCTCAAGCGCAACGTCGACGAAGTCCTCCAGGCCATGCCCGGCATCAAAGTGGTCGCTGGCGTCCTCATGCCGACCGGTCGTCACCGGCAGCACCAGCCGCAACGACAACGCGATGTCAACGAGCAGTTCGGCAAGCTTGAGGCCACGTCGGTATCCGGCCAGGTCATGGTCGAGTACCACGACAACGTGCGCGCCTGTCAGGCTCGCGGCCTGCATGGGCTTGAAGTTCCCCGCGCCTGAGGGGTTGGTTGTCGCAGCCTCGCCGAGCTCGAGGAATCGCTCAGCGTCCTTGACGCCCTCGCACAGCCAAACCCGTCGCCCCTCGGCGATCCACTCCGTCAGGGCCGGGAGCCGGTACAGCACCGGCGTAAACCCGGGCGGGGTCTTCTCGACCCATCCACCCTTGTC
>JBOFLH010000450.1:0-3126 GCA_051657765.1 Nocardioides sp.
AATGCCCAAGATCTTAGAGTTCGACGAGAACGCTCGTCGGTCGCTTGAGCGCGGCGTCGATGCGCTCGCCAATGCCGTCAAGGTGACCCTCGGCCCCAAGGGCCGCTACGTCGTCCTGGACAAGAAGTGGGGCGCGCCCACCATCACCAACGACGGTGTCACCGTCGCTCGTGAGGTAGAGCTGGACGACCCGTTCGAGAATCTTGGTGCGCAGCTGACCAAGGAGGTTGCCACCAAGACCAACGACGTCGCCGGCGACGGCACGACGACTGCCACCGTGTTGGCCCAGGCGATGGTCCACGAAGGTCTGCGTTCGGTGACCGCAGGTGCGAATCCGATGAGCCTGAAACGGGGTATGGACGCCGCGTCCGAGGCCGTCAGCGATGCACTGCTCGAGGCCGCCCGCGAGGTCGAGTCGCGCGAGGACATGGCCTCGGTGGCCACGGTGTCCTCCCGCGACGAACAGATCGGTTCGTTGCTGTCCGAGGCGTTCGACAAGGTCGGCAAGGACGGCGTGATTACGGTCGAGGAGTCCAACACCATGGGCACCGAGCTGGAATTCACCGAAGGAATGCAGTTCGACAAGGGCTACCTCTCGCCGTACTTCGTTACCGATCCCGAAAGCATGGAAGCGGTTCTCGACGATCCGCTGATTCTGCTGCACCAGGGGAAGATCAGCGCGATTCAGGAGCTTCTTCCGTTGCTGGAGAAGGTCATCGCCGCAGGCAAGCCACTCTTCATTCTCGCTGAGGACGTCGAAGGTGAAGCGTTGTCCACGCTGGTGGTCAACAAGATTCGTGGCACCTTCAACGCGGCGGCGGTGAAGTCGCCGGCGTTCGGCGATCGTCGCAAGGCGATGATGCAGGACATCGCAACCCTGACCGGGGGTCAGGTGGTCTCGCCCGAGGTCGGACTCAAGCTCGATCAGGTCGGTCTGGACGTGTTGGGCACCGCGCGACGAGTGGTGATCACTAAAGACAACACCACGATCGTGGACGGCGGCGGCAAGTCCGACGAGGTGACCGGGCGGGTCAACCAGATCAAGGCCGAGATCGAGAACAGCGACTCCGACTGGGATCGGGAGAAGCTCCAGGAGCGGCTCGCGAAGCTCGCCGGCGGCGTCTGCGTGATCAAGGTTGGTGCGGCCACCGAAGTTGAACTCAAGGAAAAGAAGCACCGCATCGAGGACGCGGTCTCCGCAACTCGCGCGGCCATCGAGGAGGGCATCGTCCCCGGCGGCGGCTCGGCGCTCATCCACGCCGCGTCGGTGCTTGAGGGTGATCTCGGTCTGACCGGCGACGAGGCGCTCGGAGTTCGCATCGTGTTGAAGTCGACGGTCGAACCGCTGCGCTGGATTGCCGAGAACGGTGGCGAGAACGGCTACGTCATCACCACTCGGGTCCGCGAGGCGGGGGCGGGTACGGGCTACAACGCGGCCACCGGCGAATACGGTGATCTGGTTGCCCAAGGTGTGCTCGACCCGGTGAAGGTGACGCGCTCGGCGCTGATCAACGCCACCTCGATCGCGGGCATGTTGCTCACCACCGAAACACTCGTGGTGGAGAAGCCCGAAGAAGAGGAAGCCGCGGCTGGTGGTGGCCACGGCCACGGCCACGGCCACTAGGCGGTTGGGCTCGACCTAGCCGGCGACCCGGCCCGGCGACCCTGGCCGGCAAACCCGGGTTGGCAGACGTTGTCGCCCTCGGCGCCCTAGCGGCGTCGGGGGCGACTGGCTTTTGACGGGGGTGGTTCGCGGCGTTCGCGGCTCAGCGAAGTGGCGCCAGTGCCGCGCGCTAGCCAAGCGCCGGCCGTGCCAGCACCTCAACGGTGGCCAGCGTCGGATCGGCGGCATAGGCGATGCGACCGCCGGCTGCGCGCATTGCTTGCAGAGTCGCCAACGTGTCCGCGCCGATCCGCTCGCCGGGGGCCAGCACCGGGATGCCGGGTGGGTAGGGCGCGATGAGTTCGGCGCTGACCCGACCACCGGCGTCAGCGGCCGAGACCACTTCTCGTTCGCCGAAGAACGCGTCCCGCGGTGACACGACCACCTCGGGTTGAACCGACCAAGAGACAGCGGCACGGATCTCCCGCGGCGTGCCCCGGTGCCGTTCGATCGCCGCGGTCAACGCTTCGGTCAGTCGCTCGAAGTCCTCGGCACGGTCGGCTATCGAGGTGGCCACGCCGATGGTGTCCTGGTCGGCCATCTCAACCGGGACACCGGCGGCAATGAGTTCGTTTTCGACCTGATAGCCACTGGCCCCGGTCTCGGCCAGCAGGACCACGAACTTCAGCGGGTCGACACCGTCGCCTTGCAGGACCCGAACGCCGGGAACCAGTGCCATCCGGCGACGAGCGCCGGCGACGGAGGTGATCACGTCGTCAATGAGGCGCCGGCCGTGCGTGGCGAGCAGCTCGCGGCAGGCATCGATACTGACCATGATGCCGCCGGCCGGGCTGGTCGTGTGACCGGCCTCGAAACACCGGGTCAGTCGGGCTCGGTCCAGGAGGTCACCGCGAGCCAGCACCAAGGTGGCCTGGTTGATCGCGGGCAGGGACTTGTGCACGCTGGTGACCAAGGCATCCGCGCCGGCTGCCAGGGCATGGGGCGGCAGCTCGGGATGGAAGCCGAAGTAGGCTGCCCAGGCCGCATCCACGATCAGCGGGATGTCGTGCTGGTGAGCGGCATCCGCGACGGCGGACACATCGGCGTAGGTCCCCACGTAGGCCGGGTCACCGATGAAGACCGCGCGGGCGTCTGGGTGCTGAGTCAGCGCTCGCCGCACATCATCGGCGTCGACACCTCGCGGCACTCCGAACTCCGGATCGACGGGTGGGCTGATCCACACCGGCACCAGCCCGGCCAGCACCAGTCCCAGCAACATCGAACGATGCAGGGTCCGGGCGACGATGACCTTCTGTCCCGGACGAGCTACCGCCATGGCGAGTGCCTGGTTGCCCTGCGTGGAGCCACCCACCCCGAAGCGGCACCAGTCCGCGCCCCACAGCTCAGCAGCCAGAGACTCTGCCTCGGCAACGGCCTGGTCGGCTCCGCGAATGGTCGCCACCCCGCCATACATCGCCAGGTCTCCGAGTGTCACGGTGCCGGTCAGGTCGGTGCGCTGTTTG
>JBOFLH010000451.1:0-2222 GCA_051657765.1 Nocardioides sp.
CCCCCTACGTCCAAGCCGTGATGGTGCTGCGATGGTTCAAGGAACGTACCGATGTCCGGATCCTCGCGCGTGACGCGAACGTCTCGATCGCGACCGCCTACCGGTATCTGCATGAAGGAATCGATGTGATCGCCGCGCACATCGACCGACTTCGGACTACAGGTGAGGTCGTATGGGAGAACATCCGGTACGGATCGACATACGTCATCGACCGCTCATCCCTCGCAGCAGCACTACGCGCTAGCCATATCCCAATTCTTCAGCTCGGCCAGACCATCGGCGTCGACCGCGTACGCCTTGCCTTCCCCACGACGAGCTGGGTCACCGTCAGCCTCTGGTGCTCGCGCACATCCGCCCACCAGCGGTTCATCAGCCGCGGCAACGCGGACCTCGACGCACGACTACATGCCTGGGACGCGACGGCCCCGCTGCTCTCGCCCGATCTACGAGCAGACACGCAGTACGTGAGCGTCCAGGAAGTCGTGAACCGAGTACATGCCGCCGTGTCCGACGCAACGCGGCCTGAACACCCATGCGGCGGCGACCAGATCGCCCAGGGCTGACGCTGATGGCCGGACCCCAGGTCTTCGTGGATGAGACGAAGGCACGTGACTACGTCATGGTCGCAGCAGCGATCTCGCCGGGCACCGTGTCGGCGGCGCGGCGTCAGTTGCGTGGGTTGTTGTTGCCGGGACAGGAACGGGTGCATTTCAACCACGAACGCTCAGCTCGTCGTAGGCAGGTCCTCGATGTGATGAGTGGGTTGGAGGTTCGTGCGGGGGTCTACGTGATGCGTACCCGTGATCAGCGGGCGGGCCGGCGGGCCTGTTTGAGCCGAATACTGGACTGGGTGCTGACGGAGGGTGCCTCGCACTTGGTGCTGGAGCTTGACGAGTCTGTCGCTGCCGCTGATCGCCATCTGGTGGCTGCGCGATTCGGTAGAGAGGACGACCCGCCGATGTATCGGCAACTCCGAGCCAAAGAGGAACCGTTGCTGTGGGTCAGCGACGCAATCGCCTGGTCCTACCAACGGGGTGGGGAGTGGCGGACTCGCATAGAACCCATGATCACCGACACCGTCGAACTCCGCTGACGGCCCCCTGGGAAAGCGCAAGCCCGGCTCGTTCACCGTCCGGTAAACTGCCGGGCTAACTTCTCAGGGCTACTGCCCCTCGCATCAACAACGATACCACCGCCGGCCCGCGGCTGCGGGCATGCGTTGATGCCTCAGGGGCGAGGAAGGTCAACGGCTTGTGTCACGCCACGCTGGGCATGTTGGCGCCGGGTGGCGGGGTCTGGTGGTGGGTTGAGGCGGATGCCGGCGGTGGTGAGGATGGACAGGTCGAGTGTCCAGGTGTTGAGGTTGCGGCGTCCCCAGATGTAGAATGCGTGGTCGAGGTGTTCGGTGAGGGTGTGGTGGTCCCATCCGTTGACCTCGGCCAGGTGCGCGAGGGCTCTGGTGTCGCGGTGTTGGAGCATCGCGAGCCCGAAGTGGGTCGCGTCGTGACACGGTCCGCATAGGCACACCAGCCGGCGTAGGTGCTGGGTGAAGGTGGTGTTGTCGAAGTGCCACCGTTCATGGGCCTCGAGCCGGACCTGCCGGTCCCGGTCCTCGCCCTGGCCGCAGGCCTCACAGCGGCGTCCGGCCCTGGCGTAGACCATCCGGCGGAGCCGGTCCCAATCCCGGCAGTCGGTGCAGGAGCGGACGTTGGTGAACCAACAAGACCGCGGCACGAGATCCACGAACAAGCCGGTACCGAAGTTGCGGTCTTCGCCGGGCAGAGTCTCGGGGAGGTCCGATAGCGCAGACCACCGCGCCAAACCAGCGACACCTGGTCGTGGCGCGAACCATCGCCGCGCTTGCGGGTCCCACCGGGCGCCAGCTGCTTTCGCGTCGTCTTTCTCGGCGTACGGAACGTCCAGCCACACTCGATCGGCCATCACCAGTTCGTCCCTCCGAAGATCAACCCCTCACGCAGGGGAATGTCAGCGATCGCTAGCGTCTCGTGCAGCACCGACACCGACAGGATGGCCGCCGCTTGGGAGGCTATGGCGATCCGCGGGCCAGGGAGCGCATCGCGCGGGCCGGACCTCGCCAGGTAGGGCACACTAGTCGAATGGGTGATGGGTACGACGACTTCCAACCCGGGAACATCCACGCGGACCCCCGCTTTCGCGAGATGATCGGCCTGCTTGCTGCACTACCGGACGCGTCGTTGAAA
>JBOFLH010000452.1:0-2363 GCA_051657765.1 Nocardioides sp.
GCCGCCCCCGAGCCGACCCAGCGGGTGTCGAACCGCGCCGACTCGCAAGCTCATCCAGCCGGGCCTGCTCGCCTACCCTGCCCACCATGACCTCGGATGACGACCGCACCCCCTCCGTCGACGACCGCCACTCCCGCCCACCCGGCACCAGCGACGCCACCGTCGAGGCCGTCGGCAAGGTGTCGGAGGCGTTCGAGGCCGTCGAGCACGCCCGCGGCCATCTCTACGCGTTCCACCGGCTGATGGGTCGGGCCGACCTCACCCTCGGCGAGGCGGTCGGCCTGCTCCGGGACGCCGGGCACCGCGACACCGCGGATCGCCTCGACGTCGAGGTGGTCGGACGTAACGTGCTGGCGGGCCGGTGGACCTTTCAGGTCATGGAGGAGTTCGACGACGGCTACTACGCCACCTTCCGGGAGCACGAGCGTCGGGTGCGCGACGAGCTCGTGGCCGGCCGCCGGCACGTGTACGAGGCGGAGATGAAGGAGCGCGAGCGCACCAGCGGCCACCCCGGCCACGACGCGAGTCCCTGACGAGTGACCGCGCGGGCCGCGAGGTGAGTCTGACGGAATCGGTCAATCGAGGCCGGCCACCTTCCGGCCCATCAAGTAGCCGTCCGCCTCAATAGCGTTGCCGGAAAGATCGAGGTCCGCGATGAGGTACCTGCACGTGTTCGCGTGCCTGCGGTCCTCTGAGATGTCGCAGGTGAACCTCGCGTCCAGCGACGTCAATCGTCCGTCACTGAGCCGAGTACCGTTGAGCCAGGACACTGGAACCCAAACACCACCGTACGCGGCCGCGCGCGAAGATCGGTGTTCCCGTCGTTCTCGGGGGCAACCGTAGTTTTGCACAGAAGAAGAGCGACGGTCTAATTCATGCTCGTATCAACACTTCGGCCGAAGTAGAGAGGCTGGAGTCTTGTGGTCACCGGGGACCTCGACCTCGCTCCAGCTAAACTAGGGCACCGGCGCGCTGTTGTTCTCGCCCCATCGCTAGATGCGAAAAGTTTCCGATCCGTCCCGTTGCTCATCTTGTATAATTGACTTTTGGTACTCTTCTAGCCCTCTTTCGATCAGAATCGAGTTATCGATTGAAGAGAGGTTCACTTCTTCAGAGAACTTCTCGCTATAGCCACGGGCACTAACCGACTATGTCCATGACAAATTGGAAAGAGCTTCACAGGCAGGAAATCCGAAACAATTTGCAGACAGCATTGACAACTACATCTGGAACCGGCGGGCGTGGCGTGTGAACTGCGCTGGGAAACACGCTAGCGTCGACTGACTCCCAATAAAGAAGACCAGTCATGCGGTCGATCGCATATCTGATCGTTAGCTTCTTGCTCGCGGTAAACTCGATACCGAACGCTTGCGGGCCCATCGATATGGGCAGTGTGATATCACCGTAGATGTAGTTTCCGATGGTGGTTGGCGCGGTCTCCACAATTCCTTCTCTTTTGAAGAAAACTTGTGGCACGTAGGTGCCAGCCCCGGGTTGGTAGTCGTTTTTTCTCAGGAACACACTCTTGACCTCGCGGCCACCACCTGCTCGCTTGACAACGTCGAAGGTGAAGCTGAAGTCGAGCTTCGCCAGATTTAAGCCACCCATGGAGTCTGAGGAGCCCGTATTGCTACCGGTCGTGCGGACCGTGACCGATTGGTTCACCGATCGGGCCGTCAAGACTCCTCGGGGCATCGTCGCAGCGTCGTAAAGGCCGAAAACATCCACAACGCCTGAATTTGTCCGGCCTGCTACGTTCTCAAACCCCGGAGCCGCCTTGACCATGTTTCGCAGCACCTGCAGACTATTCTCCACTTCAATGGCGCGTAGCACTTCCGAGACACCTAGCAGCGACAAATCACCTGCAACTAGTACGCCCAGACTTCTGGAAACTTCCAAATAGGTCCCAGAGGTTGCCGCGATGTCGTAGTGGCCGGCGGAGTCGTGCTCGATGACGCCGTCGGCAAGGGTGTCGATGCTGTCGGACTGGATGGTGTCGCCAGCGAAGGTTGCGGGTGCGGTGATCGTGTACCAGTCGTCGACGACTAAGCCTGTGGGGATGGTGGTATCGGTGGTGAAGATCTGGTCGGCCCTGTTAGGTCGGGCGGCGATG
Organism: Nocardioides sp.; assembly: GCA_051657765.1. Classification (GTDB taxonomy): domain Bacteria; phylum Actinomycetota; class Actinomycetes; order Propionibacteriales; family Nocardioidaceae; genus Nocardioides. The sequence goes on from JBOFLH010000452.1 coordinate 2,114, forward strand.
TCGGTGATGGTGTAGGTGCCGTACGCGAGCGAGTCGACGATGGCGTTGGCGTCGCCCTTCTCGATGCCGGAGGCGAGGTTGCTCGCGAGGTCGAGGCCTCTGAAGACGTCCGAACCGCTGGTGCCGGTGAGTGACCCGATACCGGAGACCAACCCGTTGACCGCGTCGCCGATGTTCTCCTGTTCCAGCGCGGTCTTGACCTGCCGCCCAGCGCTGAACGCGTTGGCGCCGTTGGTGACGTCGTTCAGGC
>JBOFLH010000453.1:0-6122 GCA_051657765.1 Nocardioides sp.
CTGCTTGCCGGCCAACAAGTTGTAGTGCACTTGCATGATGATCCGCGAACCCTTCGCGAGCGGCACGCCCAGATCCTTGCCGTAGACCGCTTCGCCCCCGCCCGGCGCCCACGCCCCCAGCCAGGGGGCATCATCCATCTGCGGTCCGGTGCCCAGCCGGGTATCGCCGAAGCAGGTCCAGCCAGGCCCGGCCTCGCCGGCGTCAACCTCTTCGGCGACCGGAACCTGCTCCGGTGGCACCCGGAACAAGATGACGTGATGAACGACTTCGGGGTTGCCGGGCAAGACGTGGGTTCCGGTCAAGAACACGTCCCGGTCAAGCTTCGGGTCCAGCATGAAACAGCGATAGTCATCAGTGCCGACGCCGGTCGGGGCCGCCGGAGTGTATTCCTCGGGCATGGCAATTGTCTGATGGGCTTCGCCGTCGCGAAGCGGCGCCGAGACCGGGTCCTCGACAGCATTGCCGGTCGAGTGATCAGATTCGCCGTGCGACGGCGCCGGCGAGTGACTACCGGCGGTGTGCCCGCCCTCAGCCGCTCCGCCGGCTCGGCTCGAATCGACCGCGCTGCCACAGCCGGTCAGACTCAGCGCGAGCACAGCGGTAGCACCTACAGCTAGCCGCCGTCCGGACATCCTGCTATTGGCGCGCAGTCGGGCGGCCATCATCTGGGCCGCCATCATCCGGGCGGCCATCATCTGGGCCGCCATCATCCGGGCGGCCATGTCAGGTCCCGACCACCCAGCAGGTGGAGGTGGGTATGCCACACGCTCTGCCCAGCAGCCGCACCGGTGTTGAACACAAGTCGATAGGCGTCGATTCGCTCGGCGTGTGCGACCGCCGATGCCACCAGCACCAGATCAGCCAGCTGCCCCGGCTCTCGCTCGGCGAGTTCAGCAGCGTTCCGGTGGTGCACCTTCGGGACCACCAGAACGTGAGTCGGCGCCTGAGGGTTGGTATCTCGAAACGCGACCGACGATGCCGACTCGTACACGATATCGGCCGCGGTGTCACCGCCCACGATGCGACAGAACGGACAATCGGTCATGCAGCCAGGATACGCACGAGTGGTTACCCGGTTTGCCAGCGGGGAGTTCGGCTCAACACGGCAGCCGCGGCAACCACCCCGGCCGTCGAGGTGCGCAGGATCTCCGCGCCCAGCCGGACCGGGCGACCGCCTGCGGTGCGCAAGGCGGCGACCTCACGATCGCTGAGACCGCCCTCGGGGCCGACCACCACCACGATGGTGCCCCGCGCCGGCACACCGACGTCCGCGAGTGACTGCTCAGCACCCTCGTGCAGAACCAAGGCAAGATCCGCTTCGGCGAGGATCGCCGCGAGCTCCGGAGTGCGGGCCAGGCTGTTGACGTGGGCGACCCAGGACCGACGCGCCTGTTTGCTTGACTCGCGAGCGATGGCGCGCCACTTCGCTAGCGACTTCTCCGCCCGATCACCACGCCATTGCCCGATCGAGCGGTCGGCCGCCCACGGAATGATGCGCGCCACGCCGACCTCGGTAAGCACTTCGACGGCTCGCTCGCCCCGCTCACCCTTGGGGAGCGCCTGTATCACCCAGAGCGCCGGGGTCGGCTCGGCTTCGAAGCTGGCTCGCCGCACCCGGACTTGCATGAGCTGTTTGCCGACGGACTCGACTGTGCCAGTAGCTTGGCTGCCCCGGCCGTCGGTAAGGACGACCAACTCGGCCGGCCGGGTCCGGCGCACCACCACAGCGTGATGCGCCTCATCACCGGTGACGGCGACCAGATCGCCGTCGGCTACTCCGGCCAACGCAGGCACCAGATAGACCGGCAGCGACATGGGGGCCTCGACTCGATACGTTGGCGACCTTGGCCGCTAGTGCTGGTTGAAAGCATCGCGAAGCCGACCGAAGACCGACTTACCCGATGCGCTCACCGTCCCCGACGGGGACTGCTCTCCACGGATCGCGGCGAGCTCGGTGAGCAACTCGGTCTGCCGCGCGTCAAGCCGGGTTGGCGTCTCGACGACGACCGAAACGATCAGATTTCCCCGTCCGCCACCCCGCAAACCCGGGACACCGCGCCCGCGGAGAATCTGCTCGGTGCCGGACTGGGTTCCAGGAGCCACCAACAGCTCGAAAGAGGTCTCCACCTCGGAGTCGGGCTTGGCTAGATCGGCCTCGAGAGTCGGAATCTGCAGCGCGGTGCCCAGCGTCGCGGCGGTCATCGGCAGCGACACCGTACAGTGCAGGTCGACGCCGTGGCGGGTGAACCTCGGATGGGGTGCGACGTGCACCTCGACATACAAGTCACCGGCCGGACCGCCACCGGGTCCCACCTCGCCCTGGCTGGCTAGCTGCACCCGGGTGCCGGTGTCCACACCGGCCGGGATCTTGACCGTGAGCGTACGCCGAGAGCGTACCCGGCCTTCGCCCGAGCAGGCCCGGCACGGGTCTGGGATCACGCTACCGAAGCCGCGGCAGGCGTTGCAGGGCCGCAGCGTCCGCACCTCCCCCAGGAACGAACGTTGAACGTGGGCGATCTCACCCGCGCCGCGACATGTCTCGCAGGTGTGCGGTGAGCTGCCCGCCGCGGCGCCCCGACCAGCGCAGCTCGCACACACGATGGCCGTGTCCACCTTGAGTTCGCGGATCACCCCGAAAGCAGCTTCGGCCAGTTCCAGTTCGATCCGCACCAGCGCATCCTGACCGCGGCGTACCCGAGGTCGGGGACCACCCCGTCCTTGCCCCGGCGCATTACCTCCGAAGAACGCATCCATGATGTCGGTGAATGAGAAACCGGCGCCCTGGCCGAAGCCACCCATGCCACCGAATGGGTCGCCGCCGCGGTCGTAGGCGGCTCGCTTCCCCGGATCGGACAACACCTCGTAGGCCAGGCTGACCTCTTTGAACCGCTCCTGGGTAGCCGGGTCCGGATTAACATCCGGATGCAATTGTCGGGCCAGCCGGCGATAGGCCTTCTTGATGACGTCCGCATCCGCATCCTGCGGCACACCAAGCAGCTCGTAAAGGTCAGAACTCACAGATACTTCCAATCGTCGAAACGGGGCTAAAGGTTGGCGGCACGGCTAGGCCTCGTCCAGGATGCGTGAGACGTAGCCGGCCACTGCGCGGACAACCGCCATCGTGCTGGGATAGTCCATCCGCGTGGGGCCGACAATGCCGAGTGTCGATAATGCGTTGTCTCGGGAACCGTATCCGGTGGCAACCACACTGGTGGCAGCCAATTCCTGATACGGACCTTCGTGGCCGATACGTACGGTCACCAGGCCGCCAGGGTTGGCCTCCCCGAGCAGTTTCAGCAGGACCACATGCTCTTCCAGGGCTTCGAGAAGCGGCCGCACGGTGGCGTCGAAGTTGTCGCCGAAGCGTGCCAGATTCGCCGTGCCACCGACCGCCACCCGCTCATCGGAGCGATGATCAGACATCGCTTCGGTCACGCAGGTCACGATGGCCTCGGCGATCGGCTGATCGTCGGGCGACAGTTCGCTCACGAGCGCGCCGAGCGCGCGGGACGCATCCCCGATCCGGGCTCGCGCGGCTGCCTGGTTAATGCGGCCGCGGAGCAGACTCAGCTGATCGTCCTCCACTGCGTTGGGAAGCTCGACCAGTCGTTGCTCGACACGACCCGTCGACAGGATCAGCACCACAAGCAACCTGGTGGGAGCCAGCGCGACAATCTCGATGTGCCGCACCGTGGAGCCGGACAGCGTCGGATATTGGACAACCGCCACCTGCCGAGTCAGCTGCGCGAGCAGCCGAACGCTGCGCCGCACTACGTCGTCCAGATCTACCGCACCTTCAAGGAACGTCGAGATCGCCCGTTTTTCGGCCGCGCTCATCGGCTTCACGCTCGTCAGTCGGTCGACGAAGAGTCGGTAACCCTTATCCGTCGGCACCCGGCCCGCACTGGTGTGCGGTTGGGTGATGAAGCCCTCTTCCTCCAGAGCCGCCATGTCGTTGCGCACAGTGGCCGGCGACACCCCCAGGCCGTGTCGTTCCACTAGCGCCTTCGAGCCGACCGGTTCCTCGGTAGCGACATAGTCCTCGACGATCGCGCGGAGGACGGCGAGCTTGCGGTCCTCGACCATCGGCTCCCCTCCTCCGAATCGAACCAGCGGGCACACCCTTGCTTGAGCGCCCGAGCGAACCTTGGCACTCATGCACACCGAGTGCCAATCGTACTCAATGGGCGCCGCCTAGCGGACTTCGCCGGCGAGCGGCCAGGCAAGGTCCCGACGCAGGCCTCGCTGCGAGGTGATCGGTTCCGTCGCGGAGCGGGTTAGCATCATCGAGTGAGCCGCCCCGAGTTCGTCGAGATAGCCGACCGGATCTGGGTGGCCCGCTCGCCGTGGTACCACCTCAACATCACCGTGATCCGCGGCGCGACTGGGTTAGTGGTAGTTGACACCCATGGCTCCGAAGCCGAGGGGCACCGCGTGGTCGGCGACATCCGACGCCTCGGTCTCGGCGAGGTCACCGCGGTCGTCAATACCCACGAGCACTTCGATCACACCTTCGGCAACGCCGCCTTTCGCGCGGCATACGGCGAGATCGCGATGTTCGCTCACGAAGTCGCCGCAGCGAACACCGTGAGCTCCGGCGAGTACTTCAAGGCGACCTATGTCGACGAACCGGGCGACGACTATCGCGCCGAGGTGCTGGCCACCACGATCGTGCCGGCGACCGAGACCTTCTCCTCGACCCGGGTGCTGGACCTCGGGGATCGGATGGTCGAAATGGTCTATCCGGGTCGTGGGCACAGCGGCGGAGACCTCGTTCTCAGCGTCCCGGATGCCAATGTGCTGGTGGCTGGCGACCTGGTCGAGGAATCAGGCCCGCCGGTGTACGGCATCGACAGCTGGCCGATGGACTGGCCGCTGACCCTGGACATCGTGCTGGGCCTCACCACGACGGCATCGGTGATCGTGCCGGGGCACGGATCGATCGTGGACCGGGGCTTCGTGGAACAACAGCGGGGCGATATCGGTATCGTCGCCGAAACCATCCGCGACCTCGCCGGTCGTGGCATCCCAGCCGACGAAGCAATCGCGGTTGCTACCTGGCCGTTTCCCGCTGCCGAGCTGGGCGACGCGGTACGCCGCGGCTACGAACACCTCCCGCGGAGCCAGAAGCGTCTCCCGCTGGTATAGGCATCGCTCGCCTAGCGGCGCCGGGTGAGGCGTCACGAATCCCGATCACGTTCGCCGGGTTGGCGCTTGAGTGGTTGATCCGGCGCACACCCTGCGCCAAATCAGCCACTTACCCACGCTAAGGGCCGACTGCCCCACCGCGGTTTACCTCGGCGACGATCAGGGCCAAGGCTTGGCGCATGTACCGCCTCCACAACGGCGCCACGAACAGGCGGACGGCTAGCGAACATAGCCGGCGGGGCCGGAAGACATAGACCCACTCGATAGTGGTGCCGGCGCCCCCTTGTCTGTCACGCTGGGCGGCGGCGAAGGTGAAGGTGAAGGAGCCGCGGGCACCGTGGACGAACCTGGCCAAGACGTTGGTGAATCTCCCAACCTCGTAGGCGAACCGTGCGGGCGGCTGGTAGATGGTGATGGCCTCACGTGCGGTGGTGCCGTCACTGAGAACGGGGATCCGAGTGGCTCCGACGTGATCCCAAGGCCCGCTCGGATCCCGGATGTCGGTGACCGCGGGCAGCGGGCCGTAGCCAGTAAAGATCAGAGTCAGATCGATCGGCACAACAACGTCGAACGTGGCACGAGGCTCGGCGACAGTCCAGGCGCGGACTGTGACACGAACGGAGCGTTCCGACATCCCAGGAGCCCTTCCGACTAGATATGCTGACAGCGTCAGCAACACTACGACCACAAAGATGTCGTTGTCAACAAACTAGCGTGGAGACGCCTATGCCACCCAACGAGCCTGCCAACGGCCACACATTGCGGGCGGAGCGAACTCGGCGCGCCCTGCTCGCCGCGGCGGGCGAGATTCTGGAATCCGCTGGCCGGGATGCGCTAACCCTGCGTAGGTTGGGCGCGGCCGCCGGCGTGAGCCGGGGTGCGCCCTATCGACACTTCGCTGACAAGGATCAATTACTCGCCGCAGTCGCGGCCGCTGGCATGCGTACGTTGCGCGCAGCTATGAGTGAGGTCG
>JBOFLH010000454.1:0-15121 GCA_051657765.1 Nocardioides sp.
CCGCCGTCGGCAACGTGCCCCGGGGCAAGCTCACCCCGGTCGAGTTTGAGATGATCTACGCAGCCGCAAACGCGGCGTAAGAACCATCAACCCCGAGTGTCAACCAAACCTGGGGCAGACCCCCCGGTGCCACGCAACCGCTTTGCCGATGGGGCCGGGGCCTCGACGACCCGGTAGCCAGTCTCGGACATCAGCTCGGCCATCACGGCACCGTAGGAGCCGGTGCCCTCGGCCGCGATGAGCACACCGTCGACGTCGCCGCCGGTGCGGCGACCGATCCAGGCGCCAGCCCGTTTCAGGCCAGCCGTCGTGGTCGGGAACGTCTCCGTCCCGAGTTCCTTGCCCGACGGTGACTCGATGATGGCGTAGGTGTGGGTCGCGGCGTGAGTATCGACGCCGACGACGAAACGATAGTGATCTGCAACGATGGACAACGCGATGTCTCCTTGTAGTGAGCGGACCTCGTGACCGGCGTCGGCCCGGGAGAAGATCACTACGAGACATGCCTGTAAGGGGCCACAACCCATCAGGGTTGGACAAGCTTCTAATCAAGCCATCGTGGTGGGCCAGGACGGCGCCGGCCTTCCCGACCTGACGGACAGATCCCGGGCAAGGCACCCCGGATGAGGGCCAGGCGATTCACGAGTCACGTCGGGCCGGAAGAGCCGGCACCACCCTGCCAGCCAGCCCCAGGCCAGCCACCCCCGACACTTACAGGCGGTTCATCAAGCACGTTCGTCGTGAAGAGCTTCAGCAGGCCATCAGGGCCAGTCAGTGACAAACCCTGGTCCATAGCGAGCTTCACCAACCCAGCGGCAGCAGCCTCTTCAGTGGTTGGGTCAGACTTCTTCATCCTTGAATTCACACCGTTTAGTGTCGCGGTCATCACGGCACCTTCCCTGCCAAGCACACACCCGACGTGTCAGGCCAGAAACACCGATAAATCCGCACTCTCACATGAGGCACTACGGGCCCAAGATGGCCGGCCGATCAGATCTCGGTGCGATGAAAATTCTGGAACGACTTCGACGGGGTAGGGCCGCGTTGGCCCTGATAACGGGAACCGTACTTCGCCGAGCCATACGGATGCTGCGACGGCGAGGACAGCCGGAAGAAGCAGAACTGGCCGATCTTCATTCCGGGGTAGAGCTTGATCGGCAAGGTAGCGACGTTGGCAAGCTCCAGGGTGACGTGGCCGGAGAAGCCCGGGTCGACGAAACCCGCGGTAGCGTGGGTAAGCAGACCCAGGCGGCCGAGCGATGACTTGCCTTCGACCCGGGCCGCTATGTCGTCGGGAAGACTAATCACCTCGTAGGTCGACCCGAGCACGAACTCCCCCGGATGCAGAATAAACGGCTCATCGGCATCGGGCTCCACCTCGCGGGTCAAATCCGACTGATCGGCCGCCGGATCGATATGCGGATAGCGGTGGTTTTCGAAGACCCGAAAGTATCGATCCAGGCGAACGTCGATCGATGATGGTTGCAGCATGGCCGGGTCCCACGGGGTCATCACCACCCGGGCAGCCTCGATCTCGGCCAGGATGTCGCGATCACTCAACAGCACGGGTCGTAACCTACCTGTCATGGCTTTTCATCGGTATGTCGCACTGGGGGACTCGTTCACCGAAGGTGTGGGAGATGTCGACACGTCCCGGCCCAACGGCGTACGCGGCTGGGCTGACCGAGTGGCCGAGGTCCTCGCCGCCCGGGCACGAGCCCGCTCGGAAACCTTCGGCTACGCCAATCTGGCGCTGCGCGGACGAAAACTCGACGACATCCTCACCCAACAGGTCGAACCCGCAATGGCGATGCGCCCAGACCTGATCACGATCTATGCCGGCGCCAACGACATACTCCGTCCCAGGGTCGACATCGACGCCATCGTGGATCGCTACCACACCGCGCTCGGTCGCCTCGCGGGAACCGGAGCCACCCTAGTCGTCTTCACCGCGTTCGATCCTGGAGGCTCGGCGACTTTCCGGCTGACCCGCGGCCGGTTCGCGGTCTACAACGAACTCCTGCGCTGGAAGCTGGCGGCGCACGATGCGACCGTGGTGGACTTCTGGCGGATGCGAGAGTATCGAGACTGGCGCCTGTGGGATCCCGACCGGATGCATATGGGTCCGGCCGGCCACCAGACGATGGCGATCAAGGTGCTGGACACCCTCGGTGTCACCCACCCCCTGCGACCACTGCCACTGGACGGACACGCGGATCCCGACAAGCCCGCCATGCGCAACCGGGAGTGGGCTGGCGAGCACCTGGCGCCCTGGCTGCTGCGCCGGGTGCGCCGTCGGTCCAGCGGCGACGAACTCCGGCCTCGGCGCCCGACACTCGACCAGCTCGACTAGTGCCACGCGGCAACCCGCTGAGGGACCCACGCCGGCTCGTCAGACAACGCCGCGGCGAGTCCACATGCGAATGTTGATAGCATCTCCGAGCCACGTCTTTCGACACGGCGATGCGGATGTAGCTCAGTTGGTAGAGCGCGACCTTCCCAAGGTCGATGTCGCGAGTTCGAATCTCGTCATCCGCTCCACGTTCCACCGCAGGTCCCGCACCCTTTCGTCGGTGTCGGCGTCCGCTCCCCGCTCGGCAGCGGCCTCAGATGCCCCCAGAGTGCCCCGACCTTCTTCGCGGAGTCCCAGAGATTCTGGTCGATCAGGTGTCCACAACAAACGGGGTGGGCCGCTGGAAGCCAGCGAACCACCCCATTTCTTGGGCGCAAACTACCTGCCGGCGAAGTCCGGTTCTGCGCTGTCGGCGCCCGCGCCCGCGCTCGCCGGCTCCGCGATTGCGGGGGCCGCCGATTCGGCGTCGGACCGCTCGCCGTGCGAGAGGGTGGGCAACCAGGACAGCCAGCCCGGGAGCCACCAGTTGCGCTCACCCAACACCATCATCACCGCCGGCAAGATGACGCCGCGAACCACGGTGGCGTCGAGAAACACGGCCACCGCCAGGCCGACGCCGAACTGCTTCAGGGAAAGCTGGCTCAACGAGGCGAAGATCGCGAAGACCGCGATCATGATGACGGCGGCACTGGTGATGACCCCGGCCGTGGACATCACGCCGTGACGGATCGCCGACGACGTACTGTTGCCGCGGTCGAAGGCCTCCCGGATCCGGCTCAAAATGAACACGTGATAGTCCATCGAGAGCCCGAACAACAGCACGAACAAGAACATCGGCAACCAGGACGCGATGGATCCCGACGACTCGAACCCGAGCAGCCCCTCGGCCCAGCCCCACTGGAATGCGGCGACCAGGACGCCGTACGCCGCGGCTACCGACAATAGGTTGAGCGCGATGGCGGTGACCGCCACCACCACCGATCGGAACGACACCAGGAGCAGCACGAACGCGAAGAACAACACGAATCCGAACACCAGCGGTGCGTGCGTGCGCTGGGTGTCATTGAACTCGGCGGTGTACGCGGCGTCTCCGGTCACCGCGACCCGGACGCCGTCCTCCGCCCCGATCGTCGACGGGATCACCGATTGGCGCAGCGTCCTCAGCGCGTCGATCGACGCATCGTCTGATCCGGTCCCGTCGAGTGGCACCGACACCAGCGCTACCCGGTTGTTCGGGCTGGTCTCAACCTCGATCGGATTGTTCATGACGCCGGTCGCCAAGGCGGCCCGACGCAAGTCCTCGATCGCGGATTGCACCTTTGGGTCCTCGACGTTGTCCGCCCAGATGGCCACCGTCGCCGGGGCGGCACCGCCCGGAAAGGCTTCCTGAATGCGTTCATAGGTTGCCTTGACCGGAATACTGTCGGGGAGTTCGTCGCTGAAACCGGGGAGCGCGGTTCGCATCGAGAACGCCGGGACGGCCAGGACAACCATCGCACCGATGCCGACCACGGCAGCAACGAACGGGCGCCGCAACACCGGCCGCAAGACGGCGCCCCACACGCGACTGTCCCGAGTGGTGCGGAATCGCCGCAGGATCGGCACCGGCAACCACTCCAGCCGGTGGCCCAGCGCGGCCAGGGTCGCCGGTAGGAAGGTCAGCGAACCAAGCATCGCGACTGCGACGACGAGCATGGTGCCCCAACCGATGGCGATGAAGGTGGCGTCGCCGGCGAAGAAGAGCCCGCCCATCGCGATGAGCACGGTGATGCCCGAGATCAGCACGGACCGACCCGACGTCTCGGCGGCGATCAGCAGCGCCTGGCGCGGGTCCCGTCCCGCGGCCCGTTCCTCGCGTTCTCGGCGAATGTAGAACAGGCTGTAGTCCACGCCGACGGCCACGCCGATCAGCAACATCACGATGGTCGCGTTCTGGTCCACCTTGACCAGGGCGCTGCCTAGGCTCAGCAAGCCCAGGGAGGCTACGAAAGCGGTGAGCGCCAACACCATCGGCAACAGCGCCGCCAGCACGGCGGCGAAAACACCGAGGAGAATACCGGCGGTCACCGCGACGGAAAGCAGTTCGGCCCGACGCAGGTCATCGCCGATGGCGTCGTCGACGGCCTTATTGGCGCTGACGTCACCGAACTGCTCGACGACCAGGTCGGGATGTTGCCGCTGCACGCTGGCGACGGCGTCCAAGGCTGGTTGAACCAACTCGTTGTCCTCCCAAGCCGCCTCCTCGAGATCGAAGGTCACCAAGGTCGATCGGCCGTCTTCACTGACCAGGCCCGCGCCGGCCTTCTTCTTGATCGACAGCACGTTGGTGACGTGATCGGTGTCGTTGAGCGCGGCCACGGTGTCGTCGATCGCTGCTTGCACCGCCGGATCCTGCACTGACCCGGTGCGCGTTTGGATCAGCACCTGCTCGCCGGGTGGGTCGTCGGCGAACTCAGCCCGGTCGATGATTCGGGCCGCTTCGGCGACCTCACCGGTGCCATCTCCGGGGTCGTACTCTTGGGGTGACTGGGTGAAGCCGACCACACCCAACACTCCGCACAGCACGAACCAGCCGACAATGGCGACGGCGCGGTGCTCCGCGCTCCACCGCCCCATCCGGCCGGCAAGGTTGGTCCGCCTGGTCGGCGATGTCGTGGCGATGACGTCGAGCCGATCGCGATACGTCATGGAGACTCCTGTCCTGGTTGACCATGGGCTCCCCGGCCCAGCGGTCGACGTTCAATGAGTGTGCCGTGCTGCCGAGCCTGTCGTGGTCGGCACCGCGGGTGGCTGTCGTCTGGTGGCTTGGTGCGGTGGGACGACATGAGAACGGTTCCATGTGCGCGCCGTAGCTGTACATGGGGGCTATCCCTGATCTTTACCCCGACGACCCCGCCAGCGGCGGCCCGACCAAGATCACCGACGCCCAGTGAGCCAGCCGAGTGCGCTGCCGACCGGCCAGCTGGGGGTCTCCGGGGGCCCGGACCAGTTGGATAAACTTGACTATCCGTGTGACTATTGGGGCAATAGTCAACTTGAGTGTCGGCCGAGTCGGGCTCTTCGGAACGGCCGGCGCCCTGTTCGTCTGACCGTTCCGCACACGTTGCCGACTCAAGGGACTTCCCCCATGCCCTCCTGCTTTCCGGCCCGTTCCCTGGCCCGCCCACCGGCCCATCGTCGGGCCATCGCGCTTTCGGTGGCCCTCGGCTGTCTCGCCGCTCTGTTGACCAGCGCTCCGCCCACCGCTAGCGCCGGGCCCGCGGCGTACGCCGAGCGCCGAACCCTCACACCCGATCTCAGGTCCGCCACCGCTGGTCGCGGCCCCCTCACTGCGGCGGCCAAGGCAGAGATCCGGCGGGTCATGGCCGAGATCGACGGCCCACCGCTATCCTCACGAATAGCCCCAGCAGCGCTCGCCGAGCAGACCGTCCGGTGCGCCACCTTCGAGGGCCAGCGCTACTGCCTAGGCGTCGGCTGGACAACGTCGCAACCGCGGGCCACGCAGGCCCGGATGGCCAAGGCGGCGACCACCGAAGCGGTCGCGGGCCGCCGGGGAACCCCTACCGAGTCGACCGGCGACCGGAGCGCGCTGGCCACCCTGAGATATCGCGCCGGTTTGCCGCCCGAGGAACGAGCCCGAATTGAGCGGCGAGAGCTGCGAGCGGCGGCTCGATCAGTGGCCAAGGTCTGGCTCTTGCGACACCAGATTCAGGGCACGCCACTGCCCGACGGCTTCCTGGAGGCACACCCCGAGGTCAGCGTGCGGCCTGAAGTTGCGGCACGCGGGGCCACCACCACGCGGGCGAACGCGCGATCCTCCGACACCGTCAAGACCGCCATCGACTATCCACCGATGGCGAAGATGCTGAGCCGCAGGCGAGTCAACGACCAGCGGCGCACCTACTGGTGCGGCCCGACCACGATGCAGATGATCGCCTGGAACCGGTGGAATCCGGTGCGCTACCAGTCCTACTGGGCGCGCCGCCTGCGCACCACCAGCAGCGGTACCAACATCACCGACATGGTCCGCGTCATCAACAATCGCACGAACTGGGACCGTCCCGAACGCGCCGGGAAGTACATCGTGCTGGATATCGCGGACTTCTCCTACCGGCAGTGGGTCATGCTGATCCGCCGACACATCGTCGACTACCGGGCGCCGCTGGTGTTGCATCCGGTTCTCCTGAAGGAGTACTACCCCTATCTCGACGACGACGGCTCGGGGCACTATCAAGTGGGGCGAGGGTACGACAACAACGGCGCCAAGATGACCGCGATCAGTTTCTTCGAACCGTGGAATCAGCAGCGCTTCGACCCGTCTGAGCCATATATCGAGCGGGTCCAATGGCGCTACGCCTACAAGAGCTATCGAGCCAACAAGGCGCACTTCCTCCACAACATCGGAGTGTGATGAAGCGAGGTCGACAACCGCACCTGTGTTGCGCGGGGTTGGTTGCCGCGCTGGTTCTCGGCCTCGCCGGCTGTGCCGATGACAACGCCCGTCGACCGGCCGAGTCTGCCGGCCCGGCCCCGACCCGACCACCAGACTCGCGCGCATCGTCGCCACCCCCGAGTTCAGCGGAGCAGGCTGGACCAACCACGGCGATCCTCGACTGGCAACCGACCACCAAGACCGTGGAAGCCGGCCGACGTAGCTTCACGATCCGAAACAAGACCACCGTGCTCGTGGAACCCGCCACTGGTTCCCGCACCCAGGACTTTGCGCCCGATCAGATCTCCGACGTGCTCCTGGACCAGGCGTACGGCGTGGTGGTGGCCCAGGACCCCGAGGAGGAACGGGCCGGCCGAGCCACGATATGGACCGCGGACGGCACGACCTTCGTCATCGACCGATCGTCCTCGGTGCCGACCGTCAACGGCGGCACCTGGGCACTCGGCCAGGGCCAGCTCGTGCACGCGACTTACGGCCCGCAACGGTCTTACTGCCTGGCCAGCGTCGACCTGGTGAGCCGGAAGTCGAGCATCGCCTGGTGCGCGCCGAAGAATCACGGGTTCAACGACGCCCGAATCACGCCGGCCGGGCTCACCGTGCTCAGCTTCACCCTGGGCAAAGACGGCTGTCGCACTCCGGTGCTCATCGGCAACGGCAAGGCCACCACGATCGATGGTGTCACCGAGTGCATCGGCTGGGATGGGTTGGTCACCGCCGACGGCGCGATCTGGTCGGAGACGCCGAAGCCGAATCGCATCGAGGAGGCCACCTTCTTCGCGATCGACTCGGCCGGCCAGGAACGGGAACTCGGCGCCGGTGATACCGGCAGCCTGACCTGGTGTGGCGATTCGGCGTACTTCACCCAGCAGCCACTCCGCGAGGGCGAACCCGCCCGACTCTTGCGCTGGCACGCCGATGCGCTAAGCATCGCCTACGAAACGCCCGGATCGCCGGGCTTCCTCACCGCTCCGCGATGTGGCGGCTCCCAGCTGACAATCAGCGCCAAGTCGGAAGGTGGCGACGAACAGGTAACCGCGTCGGTGGAGTAGACCGGCGGGCTAGATGCCGTACCGATGGGTAGGCAAACATGGCCCCAATCGCGTGCGGCGACCGGAATCGGCGGAGCTTGCCCGGGTCGGTACGACACCGGCTGACGAGGTGATCGGACTAGTCTCGGCCCATGAGCTTCGTCGGTTTCCCGGTATCCGCGCTCGACTTCTACGAGGACCTGGAGATGGACAACACCAAGTCCTTTTGGGAGGCGCACAAGGAGACCTACCTTGCCGCGGCGAAGGAGCCGATGACGGCCCTGTGCACGGCATTATCAGATGAGTTCTGCTCATCAGCCTGGGGCCCGGCGAAGATCTTCCGGCCCCACCGAGACGTGCGGTTCGCAAAGGACAAGGCGCCCTACAAGACCAACCAGGGTGCCTATGTGCCCACCGGGCCGGCCACGGGGTGGTACGTCGAACTGTCGGCGCGCGGCATCCGGACCGGTGCCGGCTGCTATGAAGCCAGCGCCGAGCGCCTGATGGCGGTGCGCGAGGCGATCGTTGACAAGACGACCGGTCCGCTTCTGGTTCGTCGGCTACGGGCGCTGGAGCGAGCCGGGTGGGAAGTCGGCGGAGAGCGGCTCAAGACAAGCCCTCGCGGTTACCCCGCCGACCATCAACGCATCGAGTTGCTGCGGCACAAGTCGCTGACTGTCGGCCGCTCCCACGGCTTCGCTCCGGTGATCCACACGCCGGGACTGGTGGACATCATCCGCGACGACTGGCGAGCCACCAAGCCACTGCTCGACTGGCTTGGCGCCTGCTAGCCGACGCGTCACAAAATCCCGGTGACGCGTCACAAGTGGTGGCGCCGTTTGTGACGCCTCGCACCGATTTGTGACCCCTCGGCTGGGTCGGCCGCGACCGCCCACCGCGTTCTCGCGGCGGGCGGTCGCAGTATGACGACTAGCGGCTCACGCGCCAGCAGTAGCGACGGTGAGCGCGCTCAGCCAACGCTCGGCGCCGCGCTGCCCAGCACCTCCACCGAGTCCGTCAAGTCCACCAGCTGCTGCTGGGTGAATCCGGCATCGCTGGGGTACTGAACCGTGATCCAGCCGGGGCTCTCCGATGACCGGGTACGCACCATGACCGCGTCAAGTCCCACGTCGTAGCGACCTTTGACGTCGCACAGGAAGAAGGTGCGATCCGCTCGCTTAACCGTGGGGCACTTATCTCGAGTCTGGGTTGAGTCGTCACCGAAGAAGATCATCAGCTTCCCGACGAAGTCGTTCTCCTCAATCGTCGGATTGGTGCCGTCCGGCGCGAACATTACCGTTGAGGCATCACTGTCCGAGACATGCCAGCCCTGCGGGGCCAACCCGAACCGGAACGACCCGGCGGTGACCTTCGACTTGGCCAGGTCCACCGGCCCGGACGCGAATCCACCGACGGCGGAGTTGCCCGGCCGCCGAGATTGGTCGGAACGATCGGAGCCCGCCGTTGCGGTAGTCGCGTCCGAGGACGACGGCGAGTCGAACACCGCGCTCATCGGCGCGGCGGTGGCATAGCCGAGCACGGCCACGGCCGCGACGCCACCGAGGATCGCGGCGGCACGCACCCGACGCCGCTGGGCGAGCGCCCGGCGACCACGGAGCGTGTCCGCCTGCACGGTCGGGCCGGTCGCGAGGTCGTCGGTGTCGAGCCTCGCCGCTCGGTCGAGAAGTTCGCGAAGGTCGTTCATGAGGTGCTGCCTTCCATTTGTAGGTGGGTTCCGAGGCAAACGCGGAGATGAGCCAACGCCTTTGCGTTCTGTGACTTGACGGTGCCGGTGCTGCAACCGAGCGCCTGAGCGGTGGTTTCGACGTCCAGGTCGAGCCAATGCCGCAACACGACCACCGCGCGCTGACGCGGTGGCAGGCCCCTGAGCGCGGCCAACACCGTCAGTTTGACGTCGGTAGACTCGCTCGGCGCCGCTTCGACGTCGATCACCTCGGCGCTGTGTTCGCGGCGGCGGTGGGCACGCTGACTTTCGTCGATGAAGGCGTTAGTCAGCGCTTTCAGGCCGTAGCCAACCGGGTTGCCGGCCCGCCTGACCTTGGGCCAGTTGACGTACAACCTGGTCAGGGTGGTCTGCACGAGATCTTCGGCACCAGCAGCATCGCCGGTCCTCAACAATCGGGCAGCCCGGAGCATCCGGGGCCGCAGCGCCGCCGCGTATTCGGTGAACTCCGCATCTCGTTCGGACGAGCGCATGTGCTCTCCCTTCTCGTGTCCTGACCCAGGCGCCGCCTGTTCGGCTCCGTCATGGGGTACGACAGGTACCGATCATGATTTGGTTGCCTGGGCCGAGACCCCATCACTACCAATGGAGCAACCACTGTGACACGAGTACGAGCATCGCGCTGGCGCTTGACCCGAGTCCTCCGCTCACTGCGGGCGCCGTCGAGTTACGGCACTTCGCGACAGCAGCATGGTGATGCCGCTCAGTGGGGTTCCCAGGCACCTCGATCAGCGGCGCGGGCGGCAACGGTCTCAGGCAGCTGCTGGTTCGCCAGGTGCCGGATCGAGACGTCTTCGAACACGTCACGCAACGCATGGCGTGCCGCGATCCAAACGTGCTGGAGTGACTGGGCCGACTCGTTATAGGTGACCGCTTCGGGCCGAAGCCCATAGACCGACACGAGCGGACCGTCGACGGCGCGGATCGTGTCGGCCACCGAGATCTCCTCAGGCGCTCGCAATAGGCGCCATCCGCCTCGTTGGCCACGTTGGGACACCACCAGGTCGGCGCGACGCAGGTCCGCGAGAATCGCCTGCAGGAATCCGCGTGGAATGTCCTGAGCCCGGCCGAGCTCCTCGGCGCTCACCGCTTCACTCTCCGCCGAGATCCGGTCGGCTGACGAGGCCGTGGTGTCCGCGCCGATGGCGACCCCCGAGACAATCACGGTATCCGAATCGCCGGCTGCCCGGTCGGCCCGGAGGGTCATCTCGATCAGCGCCCGCAATGCGTAGTCGGCTTTGGTGGAGACACGCATGGCGTCATGGTGTCACAACTGCCGGCCCGTTCACCCAGTCATTGATCAGTTCGGCCCCCGCCACAAGATCCGCTCGAACGCCGCGACAGGCGCGCGCGGCGACGCTGATCGCGCTCATCCACATCAACACCACGGCCACCCTCAGACGGTTATGGCAGACGGTTATGGCAGACGGTCATTGACAGACTGTCACTGGCAAGCACTCGACCCGGCCAAGAAGCTAGCGAACAACCGAACCCGCTCAAATGGCGCGGCTCGCGCACAGCCGACTAGTGTCGGGCATCGTGCGCACCTTCGGTTTCGAGCCCCGCGCGGATCTCCCCGGAACCCTGGGCCGCAGCGGCGTGATCACCACGCCGCATGGCGAGATCCGGACCCCGGCTTTCATTGCGGTGGGCACCAAGGCGACCGTCAAGGCCGTGTTGCCGGAGACCATGGCGGAGCTCGGTGCGCAGGCCGTGCTGGCGAATGCCTACCACCTGTATCTTCAACCCGGCTCCGACATCGTCGACGAAGCCGGCGGACTCGGCGCGTTCATGAACTGGCCAGGCCCGACCGTCACCGACAGCGGAGGCTTCCAGGTGCTGTCTCTCGGCGTGGGCTTCAAGAAAGTGTTGGCGATGGACACTGCCGGGCTCGGCCACGACGACGTCATCGCGGCAGGCAAACAGCGACTCGCCCGGGTCGACGACGATGGCGTCACGTTCACCAGCCACCTCACCGGACGCAGACATCGATTCACCCCGGAGGTGTCGATGCAGATCCAGCATCAGCTCGGTGCCGACATCATCTTCGCCTTCGACGAATGCACCACGTTGATGAACACACGGGAGTACCAGGAGCGCTCAGTGGCGCGGACCCACGCGTGGGCCACACGTTGCCTGATCGAGCACGTCAGCCAAACCGTCGCCCGACCACACCGGCCCTACCAGGCACTGTTCGGCGTTGTCCAAGGCGCTCAGTACGAAGACCTACGCCGGCAGGCCGCACGCGACTTGGCCGTGCTGCGTGTCCGCGGAGTCAACCACCAGGACCCGGCCGAGCACGATCAGGGGTTCGACGGCTACGGGATCGGTGGCGCGTTCGAGAAAGAGAACCTCGGCCGGATCGTCGGCTGGGTCAGTGAGGAACTCCCGGACGACAAACCACGACACCTTCTGGGTATCTCGGAACCGGATGACTTCTTTGCCGCCATCGAGAACGGCGCGGACACCTTTGACTGCGTCTCCCCGTCCCGGGTCGCACGCAACGCGGCGCTCTATTCACCCGACGGCCGATTCAACATCACGGTGGCCGCCAATCGGCGCGCCTACCGACCGATCGACGACGAGTGCGACTGCTACACGTGCGCGCATTACACCCGCGCCTACCTGCACCACCTGTTCAAGGCCAAGGAGATGCTAGCTTCGACGCTGGCCACTATTCACAACGAACGCTTCATCATCCGCCTGGTTGATCAGATCCGGGCGAGCATCGAGGACGGGACCTTCGCCCACTTCAAGGCCGACTTCCTGGGTCGCTACTACGCCCCGAGCGGGTAGGACTCCCGACGCTTGATCGCTCGAATCGCCGCGTAGGTAGCTGGTAGACAGACGACCTCGATGGCCACCTTGTAGAGGTAGCCGATAATGGTGAAGCTGAGCAGCGACGTCCAGGTCGGGAACACTCCGACGAACGCGATGAAGCAGAACAGTGCGGTGTCGGCGAATTCGCCGACCACAGTCGACCCCACCAATCGCGCCCACAGCCGTCCCGGCACACTTGCGTGTCCACTCGCCCGATTCTTCATCCAGACCAACACATAGGCATTGAGTAGCTGGCCCGCGACGTAGCCGACTAGGCTCGCGATCACGATGCGCGGGAAGAAGCCCAGCACGGCCTGGAAGGCAGCTTGATTCTCATAGCCGGGGCCGGGTGGCGCCGCGCCGACTACCAAGAAGGTGACCGACGCCAGGGCCGCCAGTGCGAAGCCGGCGAAGATCGCGCGACGGGCGTTACGCAGGCCGTAGACCTCGGCCAGCACATCGCCCAACACATAGGTCAACGGGAACAGGAACACGCCCCCGTCGGTGTAGATGCCTTCGATCAGTGGCACGGGCTCGAACACCGTGATCAGCTTGGTGGCGCTCACATTCGAGATGAGCAACAGCCCGCAGAACGCAGACATGACTACGGCGTACGTCGCGCTCGGGGTTACGACGTACGCCGTAGGCGATGGACCGACTCGGTTAGCAGACACTTGCGGTGAGGTAGCCACGAATCGTTAGCCTACGACCACCGCACGGACCCGCCACGCTCAGGTCAGTCGACGACCTCGCACAACCAGCGCCAGACCAGCCGCGATCACCAAGAACCCGGCGACGAGTGCCGCGATCATCCCGCTACTCGCTCCGGTATCCGGCAGCACCGGAGTATCCGGGTTGTTAGCGGGCGGCTCTCCACCGGTGTCCGGCACGTCCGGCGAGCACTTCTTGGCGCTGCCAGCCTTCTTCACGGTGTACTGGAGCGAGAGGTCGCTCTTCAACTCGTATCCGCTCATCGCGGCGAACTTCACGTCATAGGTGCCGGGGCCGTAGGTTCCCGGCTCCGGTGTCACAGTGACACCGGCTGGCTGCTCGGGGATGGTCAGCGTTCCATCACGCTTGCAGGTCGGCGGCTCAGTAGTCACCTGGCTCGCCGCGACCGGACACGGCGCCGAATCCGGCAGCGCGTAGGTCAATGTCAACTCGGTCACCTGACCATCCGCGGTTTCGAAGGCGAAACCCGGATCGGCGGTGAAGGTGGCCGTGCCGTCGCCGTTGTCAACTCCGGTATAGAGGTCACTGACAGATAGGGTGACCGAGTCGTTGTCGGGGCCGCACTCGTCGACGACTTCGATCGACGGAGTGGTCAATACACACTCCTCACCCACCGACCCTCCGGAGTCATCCGAACAGTCGGTAGTGGACGCCGCACAATCGGTCATCAATAGGTCTTGATCGCCGTAGGCCTCCCAGTCAACGGTCTCCCCGTCGACAATGATGGAGCCGGCCGGGAACACGTCGTTCTGATGGGCCGGTTCGGTGGTGTTGAGGTGCCCGCCGTCATAGAACTCGGCCACGCTGGACGTAGTCAACGCACCCTGGTGACAGAAGGTGATGCTATCGCCGCCGCCGCTGCCGTCCCAGCAGGTGAGGTCGAAGTCGTCTTTCGACAGCGTGCCACTGCTGACCTTGACCACGCCGTTGGTCCACTTGCCGGTGACTTCCAAGGAGAGGTCGGCCGGCTCGGTCAATTCTTCGACGGCGACAAACGTCTTCTCGGGTTCGATCTCGGTGTCGACCGGCACCAAGTCCGGTCGGCTGGATTCGATGATGGTCTCGCTCAGGACCTTCTGCTGGTTCGTGATCGTCCAAGTCACCGTCCAGGTCTGCGGCTGCACGCCGCACTCGACTGTCGGGCTGACGCTGTTACGGTGCGCCTGGGCAGGGGTCGCTAGACCCATCACCAGCCCAAGACCTGCCAGCAGCCCGGTGATAAGTGCTGCCGTCAGCCTGATGGTTGCTTTGGCTCTCATTTACCTAGTCTCCTCGGATGACGTCCCCTAGACGCTGAATACCAACGTCGAGGTGACAAGTGGCCAACGCGACGGCAAGCGAGACCGAGGCCGGTCGCGCAAGCGCACCTTGGCACGCGTTGTTTGGCAGCGAGGCCCCGCAACATGGCATGGAGCAGGCCCGCTGGCGGTGGTGACAGTCACCGCGCACCACCGAGATCTCCACACCCAGTGTGGTCAGTCATGAAATGCCCCCACTGATACGGGCAGCCCCTCTGCCCTGGAGAGACGTTAATGACGGAATAAGCGAACGTCAACTAGACGCACACCTTCCCGGCACAAATGACCACAATTGGCTACTCGGCACCCAATTGGAGTGAGCCGACCCGTCCGATTCGGTCAGCGGCGAAGTGACTCCTCGGTGACCAGGTCAAGCCAACCACCCCGACCCTACTGTGGCGCCTCGAGCCCCGGCGGGTCAGGGTGAGCTTGCGGCCGGTGGGTCAGGACTGGACCACGATCCGGGGCCACGTCTGATCATCGGGTCGGGTGGTCACGTCTGGTCATCACGTCTGGGCGCGTTTGGCACCCCACGCTCGCCCAGCGGTCGTTCTGGCGCCAGAACGACTGGCGCCGTACGTCTTGCCCCCGGCTGACTTGCCGCCCGAGGAGTGCCCGCCGTACGTCTTGCCGCCGACCGATTGGGCACCACCACTCTGGACGTAGGGGCGATCTCCCCGCGCGCGCGGGGAG
>JBOFLH010000455.1:0-1487 GCA_051657765.1 Nocardioides sp.
CGTGCCTCTCAGGGGGCAGGACCGCTACGCAGGATCCTCGACATCGTCCTCATCGACGGAGGGAGCCGAGGGTAGCTCGGGGTCTGCTGGTTGCGCGGGACCGCCCACTCTCGGCATAGGGGTTGATTCGAGTACGTGGAACTCGGCGTACCACTGGGGTCGTGATTGGCCGTCGATCTCTACTCGCCAGCGGTATCCCGCTCCCGGTTTGAGCGGAAGGCCGGTTGGGAACGCAAGGGCAGACATGGAGCGGGCGCGCAGATCGGTCGGTACCTGCACTCCACGCGACAGCACGGGGAGTTCGACTCGGACAGTCTGCGATACGCGCAGGGCTTGGGGTCCCGTAGGCGTTGCAGTGGTGACAACCTCTCCGGTCGCGACATCCCGTAGATCGATGACCAGGGTGAAGGTGTCGTTCACGTATTTTGGCGGAACCTCGATCAGCACGACTAGGTGCTGTGGGGGCGTCATGCCTGACCCGGCGTCGATCTGGGTCACGTTAAATAGCGCACCTACCGCATTGACCTTGCCGGTTGGATCAACTCCGGCGTAGTCAGCGACAAACAGGACGACGCGGCACTCGCTGAAGATGCTCATGCTGAAGCGTGACTCGACGTCCTTACGAGCCCAGTACCAAGACTTCTTGACTGCCGAGCCATGCTGCTGCCCTGGAGTGGCAGCGGCTTGCTGCCCACAGAGCGTGTCTGAACGAGCGTGGTGGCGTGTCCATGCCAGTGAACAAGCTGCTCATCGATCGAAGGCGGACCGACTGTTGGCTGTGGATTGAGCGCGCGGAACTTCGCAAGGAGATCATCCCGAGTCAACGTCTCGTCTTCGACCCAATCGCTCACAGCTTCAGTATCCTTGCCTACCGCATCAATCTCAATGGCCAGAGCGGACCCGTTCGCTATAGCCACAGGGCGGACTTCAAGCGCCACGTATCTGCTCGGCCACCCTCGTGCGACGGTTCTGGCAGTAGTTGCGCGATCAACTCTCGGCCATCTGCGGTCTTGCCTACAGCGACCCACCGCAGCCCGTGCTCTGGATGATCC
The DNA here is from genome assembly GCA_051657765.1 of Nocardioides sp. GTDB lineage: Bacteria > Actinomycetota > Actinomycetes > Propionibacteriales > Nocardioidaceae > Nocardioides. Next base: position 1,053 of record JBOFLH010000455.1, read on the forward strand.
TCGGGAGCGATCTCGGCCTTCGCGGGCCACTGCAAGGCTTCTCGCACGGCCCACAGCGGGGCGTGATTCGGCTTCTGCTTCAGCTTTTCCTGCACGGTGTCATCGGCCACGATCAGACCGATATAGACGCCCACGCGAGCTGAGGATACGCCAGAATCTCGATCTGACCGGGTTGTGTGCTCGGCGGCGCCCAGTACGCCCGCCTTGGGCTCAACGAGCTCACACGAGTGGAGCCGGTGACAGGAGTCGAACCCGCGACATCTTCATTACAAGTGAAGCGCTCTACCAACTGAGCTACACCGGCGCGCCCGCCTGAAACGGGCACTTGATCCTACTCCGAGACACCGCGCTCGCCGCGACGCGTACCCCGACGTACCCCCGAGCCGAACTCAGCCGGACGCGGAATCCGGAGCCGGGCCACCAGCGCGGTCCGCT
>JBOFLH010000456.1:0-3185 GCA_051657765.1 Nocardioides sp.
CGATCGTCTGGACGGACGAGGGGAACGGCCAACGCAGCATGCGCTTTCCACAAGAGACCACGCTCGACCACTTGCGCGCACGCTTGGCCAACGGCTACATCGTCGACCTGGTCGACGTGAGCGTCCGGTTCTGGCTACCCGAGCGCGCCACGATCAAGGCTGCTTCGGCGACCGTAGGTCTGTCATTCGCCCCCGCAGGAGGGCAGCTGCTGACGGCGGTAGTCGATGCGGACCAGGGCGCCCGGGCGACCGACGCCTCGGCCGATGTCCCTACCTATTCGAGCGCCGAGATCCAAGTGGGTGCACTCGACGCGATCGCCGGCACGTCGCCGTTCTCCCATTGGACATTCCCGAACCACGAGTCGCCTCGACACCTTGACGGCGACTGGACGATCTCGGGAAACCCTGACTCCACGCAGGAGTGGACTGACGAGAAGGCACAGCTACGCCTTGAGTACGACGCTTCAATCGCGATCGGTAACCCTTACGCCTTCCGCTTCGTCGTGAGCCCCGTAGTGCGCATCAACCTCAGCGAGCCGATCACCGTGCGCGAATGGGTTGACGAGTGGGCAGACCCACTGCGCCGAATCGCCTCGATCGCCACCGGCGCACCCCAGGACCTCACCTACCTCGCTATGCGCAGCCCCAACGAGTCCGGCTCGCCGCCTCGCTGGCGTCGGCGGCAAGTGTTCGGATCCGGCATCACCCAGTCCCCGTACCAGTCGACCGAGCAGGCCGTACGCAAGGCGTCAACCGCACTTCACATCGCGGCCGACCAGATGTCGTTGCTCGAGATGGTTCGACACTGGCAGCAGCTCACAGTCGAGCATCATCCACTCATCGAGACCTACGGGTCGATGCTCTCAATTGCGGGTGAGCATCCCAGGTCCCGCTTTCTCCTCCTCATCCAAGCCATGGAGGGACTCCACGGACACGAGTCTGCGACGACCTACGACGAGCGAAGCAGACAGCACACCCAGATCCGCGACTTGGTGCTTCGTGCGGTCGACGAGGCGAGCATCCTCGACGGTGCCCAACGCAGGTTCCTGAACCGCAACCTCATGCGTCGACCTCCCCGCGGCTTGGACGAGGCGCTCCGACACCTGCTTGAGATGCTCCCCACCGACATGACCCCGCGGCTGCTCCATTGCGAACTGATCCAGAAGCTCGCATCGACAACGGACGGCACGGATATACATCGAGTAGCCACAGCACTCGCCACGGTCCGGAACGACCTAGCCCACGGCAACCGCGGGTACAACGCGCACGACCTCCACGACGTCGTGGAACACCTAGAGAAAGTGGTACGTGCGCACTCCCTGCGACTGCTCGGATGCCCGGATGCCGTCTTGCAGAGGGTCTGCGAGGTCGACTAGCGGTACGGCCACGGCTGCAGAACCAGTGCCCAAGCCCGCGTAGCTTGCGGCTGTGACATCTACGAGCCGCTGCTACCCGCCAGCTCGGGGGGAGGCGACGATGGGCGACAGTGCCGGACCGAAGAATCTGCAGCCCATGGGGTCGGTCGACAGATTCCTGACCGTCGGCGCGGACTCCATCGGTTCCGAATCGCCGCTAGATGTCGGCGCGGGGCCGTACCGTCGTCGTCGTGGATGGGGAGTCGCTGACAACTGTCATGTCGGAGTACGAGAGGCGTCGCTGGGCTGAGCTGAACGCGCACTGGGACACGTCACGACGCGACCGGTTGCCGCCAAGGGCCCGCCGAGCCCTGGCCGCTGTGGGAGAGAAAGGTCAGGAATTGGCCTCGACCGCGGGGCGCCAGGTAACCGAGGCGACGCCTTCGACGTTAAAGCGGATCGGCGGATTGGCCGCGGACGCCGCCTTGGTACCGACCGTCAAGGCCGTGACCAAGCTGCTTGAGTTCACCGCCGAGGTCGTCACCGAGCTATCCAAGCCCGACAAGGTGCTGAAGCACCACCGGTCGAACGGCCACGACGTGGAGTCGGTCAGCGATCTACGGCAGCTCGACCTGAAGGAGCTCGACGACTTCACACGGCGTATGTCGCTGTCATGGAGGGCCATTGGGGCTGTCGAAGGTGGCGCCCTGGGTGCTCTCGCGTTCGTTCCAGGCCCGGGTACCTTCGCGGCCATTTCGCTCGACGTCATCGTCAGCCATGCGCTCACGGCGGCGATCGCGACCAGGGTCGCCTACGCCTACGGCTTCGATGCGACCGACCCCGACCAGCAACAACTGATCGAACGCATGGTGCGGCGCGCCTACAAGGACATCGCGCCGAAGACGGGCGCGATGCAGAAGTCCGCGAAGGCATTCAAGGCCGGACAAGGACGCGTCCGGTGGAGTCAGAAGCTACGCACCGACGAGAAGCTGCTCGCCGCAGTAGAGAAACTCATGACGAGGTTCGGCGGCAGCCCAGTCCCGGTTCAGAAGGCCGTCGCGAAGTTGCCAGCCATCGCCATCGTCACCTCCGCGGGTCTCAATCAGCACATGCTCGCCGACGTCGCCAAGCAGGCCAGGATCTACGCGGCAACAGTCTTCCTCGCAGAGAAGTACGACCTGCCGCTGCCGTCGCAGCTCAAACCCTCGCTGGAGGACATTCCACTCCATCTCGATGCGGAGGGCGACGAAACGCCTCTGCGCTGACGCGAGTCTTGGCTAGCGAATCGCACACATGCGTCGTGATGAGGCGATGAACCTGGACGCCCGCCAGGCAGTCCCGAAACTGCACACTCCGCTGCCCAGGTGTCATCTGCGCAATCTGCGGCGCTCGGCATCATGCAGACTTCGCTGCATCTCGACATCTGATGTCGAGATGCAGCGAAGACTTCGCAAACGGCGAGTCTACGAATCCTAAACGCTGCGTTATGGATGTCGGGTCGCCCATAAGCCGTCGTTGCGTGTCGACACGAAAGCCTTGCCGAGGACATGTCCACCCATGATCGGAAGACTGTGGCCATGAGTAAGGACTCTGACCCCAAGAAGTGGGACTACCCACCGCACACGCAGGCGAAGCACGCCATCCTCGCCAACTACCTCGGTGCCTGGTATCCGATCCTGTCGAGCACCCGAGGACGGATCCTTTACCTGGACGGGTTCGCTGGGAGAGGCAGGTATCAAGGGGGCGAACCAGGTTCCCCGATCATCGCTCTCGACCGGCTCCTTGGACACTCGGCTTGGGATCGCATGAAGCACCGTGAGTTCGTGTTCC
>JBOFLH010000457.1:0-4832 GCA_051657765.1 Nocardioides sp.
CTTCACGGTCCCCGACCGCCTCAGCGGCCTTGATCTGCCGGCGGTAGGTCCCCATCGTGGAGGCATCCCACGCCCGTTTCGCCCAGGACTCCAGGCCCTGCACGACCATCCACGACTCCCGCAACACCACCTTCCCGGCAGTCCGGGTCCGCTCATGCGACGCGACCGATTTGGATACGCGCACTACCGACTGTGTGGTCTGTGTCGCACGGACCACCAGGCCACCCCGGCCCGCCAGACGGCGGTCGATCTCGGCCGACTCCTCATCCGAGACGATCTCGCCCTCGACCACCTCATCGACCGGCACCGGCAACGATTCGGCCGACCTGTCCGCATGCCGACCGGACACACCGTCCACCGGCACGGCCACACCGGCCACGGTCACACTGTCCGCGCTGTCCGTAGCCGGACCCCCGACGTGGCCACCGTGACCGGTCACTGGCCCGGCCGGCTGACCGGCCACCGGCCGGACAACAGGCCCCGCCGCTTCGCCGGACACCACACCGTCCACCGAGCTGGTGGTGGTGTCGTCGTCGTGGTGGTTGTTCATCAGGCTGCCTCCCCCTCATCGGCTCGCGTGTCCACCTCGGCGCGGCCAGCCCCAGCCGCCGCGCCCGTGGTCGTCTCGGGATGCTGGGCGGCGGCGCGGTAGCGGCGCGCGGTCCGTTCCGACACACCCAGTCGTGCCGCGAGTTCGACAGCGGACAGACCCGGCTCCGAGGCCAGCAACACCGCCGCCTCGTCCGGAACCCCCGCCGCAGCCCGCGACACCGGCCGGGCAGAAGAAGCCCGACGCGCGGTGACCGCAGACACCCGATCCGCTGGCCGGCTCGTGTCGCCGAGCTGGGGGCGACGCCTCCGCTCGGCCGTAACTGCTGCCTTCTGGTCGGCCGTGGTGTGCTCCTGGGTGACCAGGTGCGCCAACGTGGCGCCCATCCCCAACACCGCGACCGGCAGCACCGCCACCAGAGCGGTCACGGCCACCGGGGCACTCGTCGCACCCGCCGCTATGAGGAGGTGGTAGACCACCTGACCCGCAGCACCAAGAGTCAGAGCGGCGATCGTCGAGCGGCGGGCGAACCGCACCGCAGCCGGTGACGTGGAGGTGAGCCAGACCCGGAGGGCGTAGGCGGCGTAGGCTTCCATCCCGATCGGGAGTGTGACCGCGGTGTTGATCTCGAAGCTGTCGGCGATCCCGGGGAGGGGCTGGACCACCCCGAAGCCACACAGGCGCCCGAGGCCGACCCAGCCTGACCACACCGCGACAAACGCCGGCAGTGCGAGTAGCCATAGCGGCCACACCGCCGTACGCGGCCCTCGTTGCTTCGTGGTGGTGGTCATCGGTTTGTCCTTTGTGCGGTCACGGCCTGGAGCCAGGCCAGCTCACCCGCGGCGTCGTAGCACCGGCTCGCGGTACGGCGGTCACAGCGAGCGTCCGCGGTGTCACCAGCGGCCAGGAGCAGCACCCGCGCGGCCTCTACCGCCGCCACTGCACGCACCCGCGCCGCTGCCGATGGCGGAAGAACTGCGGGCATGTGGTGCGGCGTGTCCAGTGAGGACCCCACCGCCACCGCCGCAGCCAGTGCCGAGGAGGTGGTGGCCATCACTGGCCACCCCCCGAGGACTGGGCAGCGTCCGACAACGCGGTCACCACGGCGCTGGTCATCTGTTGCAGCCCGCCGGTCAACGGTGGACCGAACGCCGTTGAGGCCATCGTCAACCCCAACACCGCACCCAAGATCACCGGGCCAAGCATCTTCTTCTTGGCCTTCACCACAACAACAACTACGAACAACACGGCCAGGAACAACGGCATCGTCAACATCAGCGGACCTTCTTTCGACTGGGCTGGGTATCGGGGTGGGTGTTGGTGGGTGGTGTGATGCCGTAGAGCGCTTCGAGGGCTTCGACCTCACGGCGGAGTTGCCGGACTGTCTGTTCGGCGCGGTCGAGGAGCGTCAAGATCTGTCGCATGTTCATGCGGGGTCTCCTTCGGTGGTGAGGTTGCGGCGGATGATTTCGGTATGTGCGGGGAATACGACCCCGCCGCGTGCGGTGACCGCGGCGGTCAGGGTGGGGTAGTCCTCGGCGGGGAACCATCCCGCGGCCGAGGCGTCATCGAGGCCGGTGACATCAGGCAGGGTGTCCCGGTGCAGCCGGATCCGGTGGGGCACGGTCACGACCCAGGCGTGACGCCCGGCCCGGGGGTCTGGTGCCACCAACGGCGGGCACGCGGTGAAATGGGTTGGCCGCAGCAACAGGCCGGTCTCCTCGACCAGTTCCCGGGCCGCAGCCTCGCTCGGTGTCTCCCCCTCGTCGAGGTGTCCGCCCGGCAACGCCCACCCGTGCCCATCGCCACGCTCGACCAACAACAGCCACACCCGGCCCCCGACCCGCACCCCGCCATCGCTGATCCATTCATCGAGTCCGGCGGGATGGACCATCACAACCGCGTCAGCCGCGACCGCCTCACCCCAATGCCACATGCCGCCCCGACCATCGACCAGGTCCAGCACACCGGCCAGCGGGTTGACCGGCAGACCGGTGGTGGCGTCGAGGGTGAAAGGGACCATCGCCCGGGACTGCCGGACCGCCCAATCAATCGACAACGGGTCAGTCGCATCCGGTCCCGTCGGGCACGTCAAGTTGTAGCCAAACATCAGATAGCTCCTTCGATATCGGTTGATTCGTCGCTGCCGCACTCGATGCGCGACACCAGCCCGTCCCAGCCGTCAACGGCAGGAACGGGAAGATCGACAACAGACCCAGCACGGCCAGAACGCGGTCCTCGGCTGGCAGCTTCGGCGTTCGCACACGCCGTCAGCGCCAACAGCCGCCGGCCCACCACACGACGCAGAGCACGACCACCCAACTCACCACCACGGCCAGCAGCGATCCGGCACTCCACCTCCACCACCGCCAACTCAGCAGCAATCACCGGCCACTCAGCCTCAATCGCCCTCAAGTCACCCGCACTCGGTTCAGACACGTTCTTCGGTCTCCCTAGATAGAAGACAACTGGCTTGAGCCAGTTGCTGCTATCGACCGTAGACTGGCTTGAGCCAGTCTGTCAACAGTCTGGCTTAAGCCAGACCGAGCTACGGTTGGCACATGACCGAGAAGACCCACCAACGCCAGGAGCCGCCAAGTCGGCTCGTAGCCGCTGCGCTTAGAGCAGCGATCGACCGAGGTGACCATGGCCCCGGCGACAAGATCCCCTCCGAGCGGACGCTCGCCGCTGCCTACGGTGTAGCCCGCAACACCGCACGCGAGGCGGTCAGACTGCTAGCCGAGGCCGGCCTAGTCACCGCTGAACACGGGCGCGGCGTCTTCGTGCGCGCCACGCCAAGACTGATGCGCTTCGGTCAGCAGCGGTACTCGAAACAGCTCCGTGACGAGACTGGAGTCTCCCCGTTCCACGCCGAGGTAGCTGCGCAAGGACGCACGCCCAATGCCTACATGACGCGCATAGAACGCATCGTGCCGCCGACGTCGATCGCGGAGCGACTCGGCGTCGCCGACGACACCAAAAGCGTTGTGCGTCGCGAGAACTGGTACTTCGCTGACGCTGAACCTATGCAGGTTGGCGTGACCTACATCCCGTGGGAGATCGCGAAGGGCTCCGTATTAGCTCGTAGCGACAAACTGGGCCCGGGCGACCTTTACGCACGCTTCGAGGAGAAGGGCCACCTCATCACCTACACCCGCGAAGAGGTAACAGCGCGGATGCCCACACCGGAGGAGACAGCGGGCCTCATGCTTCCCGACGGCGTACCTGTGCTGGTCGTGCTTCACACCGGCATTGACCAGAACCACCAACCGTTCGAGGTAACCGAGTTCATCATGCGCGCTGACTACACCGGCCTTGACTACACGATGAAGGTCGATGAGTGAGCGCAACGCTCATACGAGAGCGAGTGCCCGAAGACTTTCCGGCTCTAGCTGACGTGCTCGTTAGAGTGCACGCTCGCGACGGCTACCCGGTCGAAGGAGTAGCAGATGCGCTCGGCTGGCTTACGCCGCCGAGCGCCTTCGCTGCTTGGAGTGCTGTGCGTCAAGGACAAGTCATAGGTCAAGCAACACTTGCCTACGCAAGACCAAACGACGATGCAGCACGAGTCTGGCTCGCGACGACTGGCAGCGGCGATATCACCCGGCTTGCGATTCCGGCACGACTGTTCGTTGACCCACACCAGCGACGACACGGAGCCGGCGCTCTCCTGATGCGAACAGCCATGCAGCATGCGCGGGCGCGTCAGCTAGCGGTCGCCTTCGATGTCATGCTCAAAGACCAGGCCGCTATCCGACTGTACGAAGGCGCCGGGTGCGTACGGATCGGAACGATCGAGCACGACCGAGGCGACGGCAGCCATGAGGCCGCCGCCGTCTACCTCGCACCGTGAGGGCTCTCCTCCGGGCAAGGCGCGCCTGGAGGGGTTGGGAGTGGATTTATGTGGGTGACAACGCGCGCGTGGACGCTGACTGACACCCAGACGGCGGGATGCAAATGCAGTGCGTGGCGCACCGGTCAGTTAGCGGACCAGCCTGGCGGCGGGAGGCGGGTACCCCACGGACCAATTAGGACACCAGTTCCATCGCTCTGATTTGCCTCGACTTGAAGCCCACCATGCAGTTTCGCGCGATGGAATGAGACGACTGTCTTCGCGGCAAGGATCACCGAGAACCGAAGGTTCGTGTCGGTGGCGACTTCCACTCTCATAGGTGCGTACGTCCCGGAGAACGTCGCCCTGTTGAAGGATGTGCGGTCGCCGGAGAGCGTCACCCCGTCGAAGGATGTGCGGTCGCCGGAGAATGTCACCCCGTCGAAGAAG
>JBOFLH010000458.1:0-1162 GCA_051657765.1 Nocardioides sp.
ATCACTCTCAATCGGCTTGACCAAGCTGAATTCGCATGTCGGCGAGGACTCGACACGCTAGCGACCTTGACTCACAGCGCGACGGCCCCGATGCCGGTGCTGTCGATCTATGGCGCTCTTCAGCTTGCCTTGGCGCTCACATACGCAAAGGCTGCGCGCCGCGACGAAGCGCACGCCGCCCTGGAGGAGGCTGCCGTTGTAGCCCGGCGCATTCCCGAGGTGCGCAATGACTACGGTACAGAGTTTGGCGTGGCTAACGTTCAATTGCATGCGGTTGCGGTTGCCATCGAAGGTGGCGACGCAGGGTTGGCACTTCAACTAGCAGCAGATATTGACGTCGAACATCTGTCGATCGAGCGTCGAACTCGCCTGCACATCGACAAGGCGCGCGCGTATGCGCAGCGGCGGCACTCGGGTGACGCCCTCCATGAACTTCAGCAAGCAGAAGGACTGTCGCCTGAGCAGGTCCAGAACAATGGCTCCGCCAGGCGGGTGGCACGCGAACTACTTGCGATTCTGGGACGACAGGCTCCACCCGAACTATTGGCGCTCAGTAAGCGGTGGGGTGCCGTCTAGCCCCGAAGCGGTGGTACTTGTTGGCGCATTAGGGAACTGAGTGTCTGGGGATGGGTTGAGGCGATACCGCACGCAAGAGGCACCATCAGGCCATGCCCAGACGACGCACGACTACATACCTGGGACGCGACGGCCCCGCTGCTCTCGCCCGATCTACGAGCAGACACGCAGTACGTGAGCGTCCAGGAAGTCGTGAACCGAGTACATGCCGCCGTGTCCGACGCGACGCGGCCTGGACATGCATGCGGTGGCGACCAGCTCGCCCAGGGCTGACGGTGGTGGCCGGACCCCAGGTCTTCGTGGATGAGACGAAGGCACGTGATTACGTGATGGTCGCAACAGCGATCTCGCCGGGCACCGTGTCGGCGGCGCGGCGTCAGTTGCGTGGGTTGTTGTTGCCGGGACAGGAACGGGTGCATTTCAACCACGAACGCTCAGCTCGCCGTAGGCAGATCCTCGACGTGATGGGTGGGTTGGAGGTTCGTGCGGGGGTCTACGTGATGCGTACCCGTGATCACCGGGCGGGCCGACAGGCCTGTCTGAGCCGAATACTGGACTGGGTGCTGACAGAAGGTGCCTCGCACCT
>JBOFLH010000459.1:0-1612 GCA_051657765.1 Nocardioides sp.
GAACCGAATCAGGATCCGCGCCGAGCTGCGATAGGTCACCGCCTCCGGTGCCTCGCGGAGGCCCGTGTCGTACGCGCGTCAACGCGCATTGCGCGATAGTGGCGGGCTGTTGACCACATTGGCGACGCCCAGGGGTGCAGATGCGCGTCTGTTGCCGGACGCTCCCGGAGCCGCTAGCCGGCGAGTCGGCGAAACCCGGCGAACCTCCAGCGCAGCCACAAGGTCGACTCGACCGCCCAGTAGGTCGGACGGATTGTCCCGGCTCGACTGGCGAAAGCCGAGCCCTCGATGGCGCAGACCGCGGCCGGGGTGAAGTGCACCCCGTCGTAGACCTCGGCAATCGATTGCCAGTCCGGATCAACCCAGGTTCGCCCGGCGAGGGAATGCTCGTCGATCAGGGTCACCCAGTCCCGAGCGGAAGAAATGCGCATCAAGGTGACGTCGGGGAGTGGGTCGACGGCCCAGACCATCCACGGCTTGCCCCGTATCTGGCTGCAGTTCAGCTGTACGTAGTGCTGCCACATCCCGTGAAAGTGGCTGTGTCCGGTGGTGGTACTCAAGCCGCCGCGTTCGCCCCGTTCAGGTCGCCAGCCGTTGTGCGGCCAGGGGAAGCGAAAGGCCGACTCGACTGGGGTGTACTGCGGCGCGCGCTGCTCGTCCGGTCGCGCGGTCGCTAGCCACAGCTGCTGGCCCGCGGTCGAGTCCGGACCGTCGTCGAGCCACGGTGCCGCGCTCCGCAGGCGTCGGAGTGCGTTGGATCGGCCGAGCGCGCTGTCGACATCGTCGGGATCGACTATCGGCGCGTCCTCATCCGCGATGGACTCGGGGGCGACATCGCCGACCGCCTCGACGAAGGTCCGGGCCATCTCCTCGAGCGTCCCGTCGCACAGCGCGAACTGCCGGTCCAGCTCCGCGGCCCGTCGCCAGCCTTCCTGACCAGGACGAACATGATCAGGACATAATGGAGTTGCGTGCTCACGGTCACCATCGGCATTCCAACACGCGTTCACCATGACACGATAGGCATGGACTCGCCACGCCTGCTAATGTAATTGATAGCTATCTCCAGGCACTCGGACGGAGGCGCCAAGATGAGGAAGATTGGCGCTGGCGGTTCTAGCCGCTCTGCTGGTGAGTCTTGGGATGTCCGTTGCCGCAGTGGGACAGCCGCCGGTAGCCGACGATTGGCGTGCCAAGTTGTCTGGCCACTCCGATACGCCCCGTGCCGGTGCTTGCGCAGGGGATGCTATCGAACCGAGCATCTGGCTGAAGCCACCAACCTACGAAAGGTACGTGGCTGGATCTGCGACCCAGACGTGCACGGGCTCGTTCGTGCTGCAGTCGGTCAAAGTTCGGATTGAGGAGTATGACCCGAATAGCGGTAGCTGGTACGCACGCACAACGTATCGAACTGGAACAAAAGTGACCGGGAGTTATGCCATTGCGAGCGTCTCTGCGTCGTGCAACTGCCTTAAGCGGCTCTTCATGATCCGGGGTGTAGTCGGGGTCTGAACCCGCCGGATTCGAGTAGCGATCTGGCGATGTAGTTGGTGAGGTTGCGGAACCCGAGCGCTGACCCTCGGAGATGCTCGAGCCGTCCGTTGATCGCCTC
>JBOFLH010000460.1:0-8120 GCA_051657765.1 Nocardioides sp.
GATCCGGCGCACGTGCAGCGCCGGATCAACCACCCACGCAGGCGCACTTCAGAGCGCCCAGCAAAGTAGCCCGAATCAGCCGCTCACTCGCGCGGTCTGCCCGGTCGGGCCGCCTGGGGCACCATGACACTTCTTGTACTTCTTCCCCGAGCCACACGGACAAGCTGCATTGCGACCGACACCGGCGAACTCGTCAACCGACTCGTCCTGCGCCGTCACCGCGACGTCGCCGGCTTCACTCGGCGCGGAGTACGACAACTTCTGCGGCCGACTCGGCCCGTCCAGGCCCTTGGCCCTAATCAGGGGGTGCGCGACCGGAGCCGGCTGAGGCGCCAGCGCCGACATGTCCGACGCCACCTCACCACTCGTCCCGCTGCCGGACAACCCGGTGTCGGACAACATTGGGTCGGACAACATTGGGTCGGCGGCCGAGTCGAGCACCGAATCGACGTCGAAGTCGTCAGCGTCGTCGGCATCAACCTGCTCAACCTGTACGTCCAAGTTGAACAGGAAGCCGACCGACTCCTCCTTGATCCCTTCCATCATGGCAGCAAACATGTCAAAGCCCTCGCGTTGGTACTCCACTAACGGGTCGCGCTGGGAGTAGGCACGCAGGTAGATACCCTCGCGCAGATAATCCATCTCGTATAGATGCTCCCGCCACTTGCGATCAAGCACCGACAACACCACCCGCCGCTCGACTTCGCGAATCGTCTCCTCGCCAAGGTCGGCCTCACGCCGGTCGTACGCCGCCTGTGCGTCGGCGAGGAACGCCTCGCTGAGTATCTCCCGGGTGAGGTTCGGCCGACCGCCGGCTTCCTCTTCGAGGTCGGCCAACGACACCGCGGTGGGATAGAGCTGCCGCATGGCCAGCATCAACTTGTCGAGATCCCACTCTTCGGCGAAATCCTCAGTCGACGCGTTGACGTACCCGGCGACGACATCGCCAATGAAGGTCCGGATCTGCTGCTCCAGATCCGCACCTTCGAGCACCTGCCGGCGCTCGGCATAGATCACCTCACGCTGACGGCTCATCACATCGTCATACTTCAAGACGTTCTTGCGGGACTCGAAGTTCTGCGACTCCACCTGCCCCTGGGCCGAGGCAATGGACTTGGTGACCGACTTGTTCTCGATGGGCACGTCGTCAGGCACCTTGAGCGCAAGCAGCACCCGTTCGACCCAGTCCGACTTGAACAGCCGCATCAGCTCGTCCTGTAGCGAAAGGTAGAACCGGGACTCTCCGGGATCACCCTGGCGTCCCGAGCGGCCGCGCAACTGATTGTCGATGCGGCGCGACTCATGACGTTCGGTGCCGATGACGTAGAGCCCGCCCAGATCGCGCACCGCATCGTGTTGGGTGGCGACCTGGCCGTTGATCTTCTCCACCATCGTCGGCCAGGCCGCCTCATAGTCGGAAGCGGTGTCGATCGGATCCAAGCCCTGCTTGCGCAGCTCCTGATCGGCCAGGAAGTCGACCGAACCACCCAGCATGATGTCCGTGCCGCGGCCAGCCATATTCGTAGCCACCGTCACCGCGCCCTGGTGACCAGCCATCGCGACCACCTTGGCCTCGTCGGCGTGCTGTTTAGCGTTCAGCACGGTATGGGGCACGCCTCGTTTGCGCAGCAATACCGACAGCAGCTCAGACTTCTCCACCGACACCGTGCCCACCAGGATTGGCTGACCCTTGCTGTGCCGCTCCGCAATGTCCTCCACCACCGCGGCATATTTAGCCTCCTCGGTGCGATACACCAGGTCCGGGTGGTCAAGCCGAGCCATCGGCCGATTGGTGGGAATCGGGACCACACCCAGCTTGTAGATCTTGTCGAACTCCGAGGCCTCGGTCATCGCGGTGCCGGTCATCCCCGCCAACTTGTCGTACAACCGGAAGTAGTTCTGCAACGTGATCGTGGCCAGCGTTTGGAACTCTTCGCGGACCTGCACGCCCTCCTTGGCCTCGATCGCCTGATGAAGGCCGTCGCTATACCGACGCCCGGCCAACATTCGGCCGGTGTGCTCGTCAACGATCAACACCTCGCCGTCCATGACGACGTACTCCTTGTCGTTGCGGAACAGCTCCTTGGCCTTGATGGAGTTGTTCATGAACGAGATCAGTGGTGTGTTGACCGAGTCATACAAGTTGTCGATGCCCAGGTGATCCTCGACCTTGGTGATGCCCGGTTCCAGGACCGAGATCGTGCGCTTCTTCTCGTCGACCTCGTAGTCAACGTCCTTGACCAGGTTCTTGGCGATGTCGGCGAACTCGCCGTACCACCGGACCTCGTCTTGGGTCGGACCACTGATGATCAACGGGGTACGCGCCTCGTCGATCAGGATCGAGTCCACCTCGTCCACTATGGCGTAGCTGTGGCCACGTTGCACGCACTCCTCGATCGAGGAGGCCATGTTGTCGCGAAGGTAGTCGAAGCCCAGCTCGTTGTTCGTCCCATAGGTAATGTCACAGGCGTATGCCGCGCGCCGCTCAGCCGGTCGCATCGAGGGCAGGATGACCCCGGTGCTCAAACCCAAGAAGTGATAGATCCGGCCCATCCAGTCGGCATGGTACTTCGCGAGATAGTCGTTGACGGTGACCACGTGTACGCCGTCCCCGGACAGCGCGTTGAGATAGGTCGCCAAGGTGGCCACCAGGGTCTTGCCCTCACCAGTCTTCATCTCGGCGATGTTTCCCAGGTGCAACGCGGCGCCACCCATGATCTGCACATCGTAGTGACGTTGCCCGAGCACCCGCTTGGCCGCCTCACGGACCGTGGCGAACGCCTCGGGCATCAGATCGTCGAGTGACTCGCCGTCGGCATAGCGCCCCTGGAGCTCCTGGGTCATTGCCTGGAGCTCTTCGTCGGTCATCGAAACGAAGTCGTCTTCGATCGCGTTGACCGCCTTGGCGACCGTTTCGAGCTGTCGGAGGATCTTTCCCTCGCCAATGCGGAGGAGCTTGTCGATGATGGCCACCCGGTCATGCTACCGAGCGGGGCAATCAGCGGCAGATTCCCCGAGTCATCGACCCTACTCGCGACGCCGGGAAGTGGTCGGTGACCGGCGGCGCGGGCCACCGCCGCGGGTCACCGAGATGCCACCGCAACGGCCAGCGGATCGGCCAGATCGCCCCGACGAATCACCTCGATAGCCGACAAGCCCAGCCAGCCGGCCAACCGCGTCAACTCCTCGGCAAGTTCGGGAGCCGACTCCGCGGGCGCATCGGCTTCGGCGTAGGCTGCTTGCACGACGAGTACACCGCGCGAACGGTCCGCCTTGAGGTCCACCCGGCCGACCAGCCGCTCGCCGAGCAGGAACGGCAATACGTAGTAACCGAATCGGCGCTTGGCCGCCGGGGTGTAGATCTCGATCCGATAGTGAAAGCCGAACAGCGACTCGGTGCGGGCCCGTTCCCAACAGACCGGATCAAACGGGCTCAAGAGGGCCCGGGCAGGTACCCGGCGCGGGAGACGGGCTTGGTCGTGCAGATAGGCCGGCTTGTCCCAGCCTTCGACTCGAACCTCGTGTAGCTCGCCGGCGTCGACCAACTCGGCGACAGCGCGCCTGGTCGCCGCCGCGGTCATCCGGTAGTAGTCCGCCAGACACGCGATGCTAGCTATCCCGTGGCTGCGAGCCGCCCGCCGGACCAGCTCGCGGTCCGCCTCGGACTTGCTCGGGGTGGGCAAGGACAACACCGTCGCCGGTAGCACCCGCTCGGGCAGATCGTAGAGTCGTTCGAACGCGTTGTTGCGGCCGGCGATCGCGACCTCGCCGGAAAAGAACATGAACTCCAATGCGTCCTTGGTCTTCGACCAATTCCAACCCCAATGCTGTTTGACTCGGGGGGCTCCGTCGTCAAGATCCCGGGCGGTGACCGGGCCGAGGTCGCGAACACCGGCTCGCACCTCGGTCAGCACTTGGGGCTGCTCACGCACGCGTTGCCAGTAGCGGTCATGCGTTTCGAAGGCGCGCATGCGGTGCTGCATCACCGGCCAGAGATCGACGGGCATGAAGGCTGCGACATGAGCCCAGTATTCGACCAGGTCACGCGGCCGGGTGGCCGTCGCGCGAGTCAGCAAATCGGTGTCGTAGGCGCCCATCCGCGAATACAGCGGAAGGTAATGCGCGCGCTGAAGGACGTTCACCGAGTCGATCTGCAGCACCCCGGTCCGCGCCACCGTTCGCCGCAGCGTGCGCATCGTCGGTGCCGCGTGCGGCGGGTCGGCAAACCCTTGTGCAGCCAGCGCAATCCGGCGCGCCTGCGCGCGAGACAACGACTGCATAGTGTTCAGCGGGTGAGCCGATCCGACCCGATCACGGAATGTCCAGCAACTTCTCACGGACGGCGTACATCACGGCCTCCATACGGGAATGCAACTGGAGCTTCTCCAGGATGTTCCGGACATGGTTCTTCACCGTGTTCTCGGAGATGAACAGCTGTCGAGCCACTTCACGATTGTTCAGCCCCTTGGCCACCATGCGCAACACTTCGAGCTCCCGATCGGTCAACCGCAGGCCGGGAGTGTTCTCACTGGCCGGACGCGACATCTGCTTGAACTCGTCGATGAGCTTCACCGCCATGGACGGGCTGATCAGCGACTGTCCGTCGGCTACCACCCGCACGGCCTGGGCGACTTCGTCGATCGAGGAGTCCTTGACCAAGTATCCCGACGCACCGCTCTTGACCGCTTCGTAGAGATCGGCTTCCTCCTCCGAGGACGTCAACATGATGATCTTGGCCGACGGCACCGCCTCCTTGATCGCCAAACAGGCCTCGATTCCTGACCCCTTGGGCATGCGCACATCAAGGAGCACGACATCGGGAACGAGCACGGTAGCTAGTCTGGTACCTTCCACCCCGTCACCGGCCTCCCCGACGACCTCCACTCCCGGCTCCAGACCCAGCAGCATGATGAGTCCCCGGCGGAACAACTCTTGGTCGTCGACGACCAAGAGCCGAATCGGCTCGGCCCCGTCATGGTCAGCGGGCTCGATTGGTTCGGTCATGCGCCCATGATGACACGACATGGTGTTGGGTGTCGGAGATCGCCGGCCCAATACTCACTCTGGACCGTGACACGCCTGGAGCGGCCTACGACAACCAGCACTAGTCGCTTCCACCGTCGACATCGAGGGAGATCACGCCGTAGTCGTAGCCGCGACGGCGATAGACCACTGAGGGCCGCTCAGACTCCTTATCGACGTACAAGTAGAAGTCGTGCCCGACCAGTTCCATTTCGTAGAGCGCCTGATCGAGGGTCATCGGAGCGGCTGGGTGGGTCTTCTCCCGCACGACCAACGGCCCCTCACCGGTCACCTCGATCGGACCAACCGAGTGATCGGATACCTGGTCGTCTGTGGTTTCGCCGGCGACCGGGGCAGGTGCCACGGCGCTCCGCAGCGCCTCGCCCACCGACAGCGGGCTATGCCGCCCACGGTGCACGCGGCGGCGGTCGGCCGCGCGTCTCATTTGAGCGGCCATCTTGTCGAGCGCTAGATCCAGGGCACCCATCTTGTCGTCGGCGTTGGCTTCAGCGCGGATGACCGGACCGCGAGAATGGGCAGTGAGTTCGACCCGCACCGCACGATCGGCCTGCCTGGGGTTGCGTTCCTGCTCGACCTCGACGGCAACTCGGATGATTCGATGATCGTGTTTCTCAAGCTTGGTGAGCTTCTCCGCAGTGTGGCTGCGAAAGCTATCGGACAGCTCGCAGTGTCTGCTGGTGATGACGACATCCATGGCAACCTCCGGGTGAGAGTGGGTGGGATTGCTGCTGGCTGGAGTCCGCCCGGCCGACCTGGTCTTCGACCCCACATCCGCCTGCGGAGAGCTTCGCAGCTTGTGCCACTACTACTCTTCTCCCAACGGTCGCCGTATCGGACGGCGGCGTTGAGGCAGGACTTACTACTAAGCCGCACCGTGATCCCATGACATACCAAGGGAACCGGCCCGCACACCTCCGTGAGAGGTGCGGAACGGTGTGTTCCGCACGAACCCTGGGGATGTGCGAGGGTATCGCCCCCGCATGGATGGTTACGTGGACCGCTTCGCCTGCGACTGGCATCGGCTTGTCGAACCCGCACCCACACGTGGTGAGTGCCTGAACGACGCAACCACGGACCCGGGCGGACTCCATGGGCCGACGCTAGTCGGTGTTTGCCCCATAGGAAAGGCATCCCACAAAAAGAGGCACGCCCACCGAGCACCGCGGACCCCCTGACGACTGGTCAACACGCGCAGCTCGACGTCAGTCCGATCGGCCGAGCCGCCGGCTGGTTGCCGCCACCGTGGCGATACCGACCACGACCAGGCCCACCGACTCGAGAGCACGTTGCGCCTCACGCGCAGTGGCGCCGGTGGTCACTACGTCGTCACACACAACCGCGACCACCGAACGCCGCTGCGACCGGCCCGCCTCTGACCCGCCCTCTGATCGGGCCATCTCTGATCGGGCCAGCCGCCGCAGTCGCTCGCTAGGCACGAACATCGATCCGGTGATGTTCGATGATCGCTCGGCCACCCCGAGCCGAGATTGATCGACGACGCCCGGCCGAAGGGCGAGCAACGGGACAACTCGAATCAACCGAACACTTGCGCTATCGCGCGCGCCTCGCTGCGACGCGCGAAGGTGCGCGGCCGCGATGCGGCAGATCACGCGGATGGGATCGTGGCCACGGTGGCGGACAACTCGCCGGCGAGAGGGCACCGGCACCAACACGATCTGAACCCGGTCCGGCGCCGCGGCCGCTGCGGCGGCGACGGATAACGCGAGCTGCTGACCGAGCGGGTCTCTCAGCGAGAGGCTACGCCGCTCCTTGACCGCCACGATCAACGCTCGGGCTACCCCGGCGTACTCCATTGCGGCCCAGGGAGGCGCCAATCCCGGCGGCGCGGGGCGAGGCCAGGCAAGTCGGGCCGCCGCCGACAGCCGCGTGCCACGGCACGTCGCGCACAGCTGACGACCCGGCCGCGCGCAACCGACACAGCGGCTGCCGAAGAAGAGGTCCAGCAGGTCGTCGCGCACCGTCCGATCGCAGCGCTTGGTTCGACCCAGATCAAGCGCAGCCGTTCGCCCTGTGGAAACCAGTCGACTTATCGGACGGGAACACCACGCCGGAAACCACCAGGGGAACCCACAGGACGACCGGCTCAGGTCGGCCGATGCTGGAGAACGAGGACTACTCGTCGGCCAGCTGAAGTGTCCAACTCGCCGGCAGGGTGTCATCGGCAGCCCCAGGGCCGAAGTCACCGGCGTTGTCGCCCTCATCTCCTCGCACGGCCTTCGGAAAGTCAAGCAGCTCAGCCTCTGGCGGCGGTTCGGCGCCCATCTCCGGCGCGGAACCCGAACCATTCGATACCACGCCAAAGAAAACAATGAGAATTAGTGTACGGGCCTTCGCCGCGAACTTCAGTAGTTCTAACATAGCGTGTCCGGATCAGAGGCGCCATATTTCGTAAAGGTTCCTCGCGTCGTATTGATTACCGACTTGAGACGTGTACGAAATATGCCTTCCTCCAACTCGCAACAAGAAAATGACCTGATATTGTAGTTATAGCACTCGTGGAAACGAGTATAGGGGTTACATTTCCACCTGGTTCGTCGGTACCACCTATTTGAGATTATGTTTTTCTCTTGAACGCGAAGACAATTGTACATGCCAATATAATCGCTGCCCGAACATCGCTGCATGGTCGAGAAAGTGACGTACGTTTCATATATTCCAGAGGTATAGAAGGGCCTGAATGCGTGGCCTTCACACGCTAACGCGCGAGGAACCAGCCGATTCCTGACACCGAGCGACCAACCCGCCGGCAAAGTGTCTCGGTAAGCATCGCTTGAATCATTCGGATTGCGTGCCGTAGACGTGGCCGCCGTAGGGTAATCTACGATTTCCCTACTAGTGGCGCGAATTTGAAGTCTCTTTCCGGTTGGCCTTCTTGAGGATCTCGTCAGCGCTCTTGGTCCAGACGAAGGCGTGGGACCGGTTGTTCCAGCCGTCGACGTATGCGCGGATCTTGGTGTTGAGGTCTTTGACCGAGGTGAACACGCCGCGGCGGATGGCCTGGCGTTCGATCAGGCTGAACCAGACCTCGACCAGGTTCATCCACGAGGCGTGGGTCG
>JBOFLH010000461.1:0-5159 GCA_051657765.1 Nocardioides sp.
ATGAGCTGGTCGAACGGGCCGCCCAGCACGAACGCTCGCGATCGTGGTCCGCCGGGCGGGTGACCGGCGAGCGCCAACTCGTGGCGGATCGGGATAGTCAGCCACGGGTTGCCGACAAGCTGAAACGGCCGGTGTCGGCGGCGACGCGGCGGCCACTCCACCGGTTCCGGAAGCCCGCCCACCACCAGAGAGTCGGCGATAGCGGAGACCGCAACCCGCAACAGTTCGCTGGCCGGCAAGCTCGCCGGATCTACGGCGGGCCGCGGGCCGGCGAGCCCGCTCAGGCCGGCCTCCGGTTGGCCGCGGCCGGTCAGACTCGCGCGTAGCACCAACTCGGGTGACCGCGACCTGCTCGCGCCGCCCAGAATCCGGTCGCCGCCCGCTTGCTCGCCAGGGCGTACGGCCGTGGGCCGGTTGGCGGAGTTGATCCGACGAAGCAGCTCCAACTGCTGGGCTCCGGGCAGCCGCTCCCCGCCGGCACCGATTGCCTCGTCGGACTCGGCGAGACCGCTAGCGCCCAGGTCGTAGTCGAGCCAGGGAGTCGTGCCACCTGACCGCAGATGGGCCACCCACGCCTGGGCCCGCGTTCGGGCTCGAAGCTCGGCGGTGTCGGTCACCTGCCTGATTCTGCCCTAGATTGCGTGCGGCGTTACCGCGGTTGGTGACTCGAGTCTGGATTGCCGCCACCGGCCGCCGCATCCCGTTGTGGGGCATTGAGCGGCAAGGTGGCCAGGTAGGCGCCGGCTTGATCGGCCTCCGCATCGCGCGCCAACCGGCGCAGCAGGATGGCCCTGGTTGCGTGGAACAGCGGGTACCCGGTGAGCCCGTCGATGTCATCCACCAGCCTCAGCGCTTCGGCCGGCCCGTCGCGCTCGGCGATCGCGGCGGCCCGATTGAGTCGAACCACCGGCCCCGGATCGACCGTGAGCAAGACGTCGTACCACGAGATGATCGCCGACCAGTCGGTGTCGGCATAGGTCGGCGAAAGGGCATGGCAACCAGCGATCGCCGCTTGGACTACATAGCGATCCGGTCGCTCTGGTGAGCGTCGCAATCCCTGCCCTACCAGCGCGATCCCCTCGGCCATCGACTCTGCATGCCACAACAGCCGATCCTGGTCGGCCAACAGCACAGCGGCGCCATCCGGGCCGACACGTGCCTGGCGCCGCGAGTCGTGGAGCAACATCAACCCCAGTAGGCCCAGTGCGCCCGGATTCTCGGGCCGCAGCTGTACCAGGAGCCGGGCCAGCCGAATCGCCTGCTCGCTGAGTGTGACGCGCATCAGGTCGGGACCTGAGGTAGCGGCGTATCCTTCGTTGAACATCAGGTAGGTCGTGGCGAGCACGCCGGCCCACCGTTCGGGCAACTCGCGCTCGGCCGGGATTCGATAGGGAATGTGGGCGTGTTTGATCTTCTGCCTGGCTCTGGTAAGCCGCTTGGCCATCGTCGCCTCCGGCACCAACAGCGCCCGGGCTACCTCGGCGGTCCCCAGGCCGCAGAGGGTCCGCAGCGCAAGCGCGACCTGAGTCTCGACCGCGAGACTCGGATGGCAGCAAGTGAACACCAGTCGCAGCAGATCGTCGGCGACCGAGGATGCTTGTTCGCTGTGGGCGGCCCAGCACCGCTCCGCAAAGGTCGCCTCCGCCTGCGCGGTCGACTCGGCTGTGAAACGAGCTTCCTTGTCGCTTCGAGCGGCTTCACGGCGAATCAGATCGATCGCTCGTCGTCGGGCAACAAGCCGCAACCACGCGACTGGATTGTCCGGAATCCCGTCATGCGGCCACCTCTCCAAAGCTCGCAGAGTAGCGTCCTGCACCGCATCCTCGGCCAGCGTGAGGTCGCCGGTCACCCGAACCAGCGCGGCCAGTACGTCGCGCCCGGACGTGTGGATCAACTCGACCAGGACGCGACGCGCGGACTCGTCGATCACATGAATACGGTCTGGGGGATCACGGGGCGCACCTCGACCGCACCGTCCCACGCCGCCGGAATGGTGGCGGCACGGGCAATCGCCTCGTCCAGGTCCGCGCACTCCAACAGGTAGAAGCCGGTCAGCGCTTCCTTGGTTTCCGCATAAGGACCGTCGGTAGCGATCACGTCGCCGCCCTTAGCGGTGACCCGAACGGTGGTGGCGGTGGCGGTGGGATAGAGCGCGGCACCACCTCGAATGATCTCTGCGGCGGCGGCGCCGAACGCGCCGTACTCGGCCATCTGCGGGGCCTGTTCCGACGCGCTCCAGTCGACGTCTTGGGTGTAGGTGAGTGCGACATACAAAGCCATTGGGTCTCTCCTCTGATCGGTTTCGTCGGCTGCTCGACGGCGGCGGAGGCCGTGTCGGCCCCACCCTAGAGACGAATGAGATCTGGGAAAAGGACACCAGCGTCAGGCAATCGGCTACCGAACGCCGGGCCCCGCTGAGCACCTCAGGCACGCCTAGGTTCATACTTGTTGCGAGCATTGACCGGACCAGCCTCGGTGGGGTGTCGGCGCCGCCATCGCCCTCGAAACTCGATCTCGGCGCCTCGCTCTGGACACCATGTGTCAACCCCAGTTCAGCACTTTCGACGTCAGGAATCTCAGTGGAACGCCTAGCAAACACCGTCATGCAGCACCGCCGCATCGTGAGTGCCGTGTGGCTGGTCCTCTTCCTGGCCGGCGGTTTCTCAGCCGGGCAGTTGAGCGATCGCCTGAGCTTCGACTTCTCGCTGCCGGGGCAGCCAGGCGACACTGCCGAGAAGCAGCTCATGAAGTCCTACGGCGTGAGTTCGCAAGACACCCTGGTCGTGTATGTCACGGTCCCGGACGGCGAGCGCGTCCAAGACAACGAAGGAGCGGTCGCTGGGGTCTTCGAGACCGTTCGACAGACGACGCCCACGGCACAGGTGACGGACTTCGCCAGCACGGGCGACAACGCCATGATCACCGACGACGGACGGACCGCCTATGCGTTGATCCAAAGCCCACCGCCCAAAGACTTCACCGACAACATCGCGCTGAAAGTCGGGCCGGCGCTGGGCCAGGCAGCCGAACAGGCCGGCTTCGAGAGCGGCATGACGTCTTATGGACTGTTGTCCGCGGGCGGCGACACCGAAGGGCCGAGCGTATTGGTGGAAACCTTGATCGGCGCCACCGGCGCCTTGGTGGTTCTGCTTTTCGTGTTCGCGTCTTTTCTCGCGTTCCTACCTCTGTTGATCGCCGCGGTTTCGATTCTGACCACCTTCCTGCTCGTGCTGATCCTCACCACGTTCAGCGATGTGAGTTTCGTCGTGCAGTTCCTGATTTCGCTGATCGGTCTCGGCGTGGCCATCGACTACTCGCTGTTGCTGGTGTCGCGCTGGCGCGAGGAGCGCGCGCACGGGCGAAGCAACGAAGAAGCGGTCGTCGTTTCGATGAAGACCGCCGGGCACGCCGTCCTCGCCTCGGGAGTGACGGTTGCGATCAGCCTGGTCGCGCTGCTGGTGGTGCCCGTGCCGTTTCTGCGCAGCATGGGCATCGGCGGCATGCTGATTCCACTGGTGAGCGTCGCCGTGGTGTTGACGTTGTTGCCGGCGTTGCTCTCCAGCATCGGACCACGGATCGACTGGCCACGGATCCGCAAGGAAGGTGCCGCCGCACGTGGGTGGTCGGCCTGGGCGCGAGTCATCGTGAAACGGCGCTTCCTGTCAGCCGGCGTTGCGCTAGTCGCGCTCGGTTTCTTGATCGCGCCGGTCTTCAACCTTCAGATCGGCACCTCAGGCATCGATTCGCTCGCCAAGTCCGGGCCACCCGTGGAATCACTGCGCACCCTGACCGACAAGGGGATCGGCCAAGGCATCTTGACCCCGGTAGTTGTGTTGGTGCCCTCGGATCAGGCGGAGGCCGCGGCCGAGGCGGCCCGCGGCGTGGATGGCGTACAGCTTGCGGCTATCTCGTCGGCGGAGCGCGACGTGGCGGTGCTCAACGTGCTGCCCGAGGACGAAACGGTGGACAGCTCCGGCAAGGAAGTTGTTGACGGCGTCCGGACAGCAGTCGAAGAGACCGTGCGCGGCGAGGTGCTGGTCACCGGGGTCGGGGCGACTGTGGAGGACTACTTCAGCGCCGTCTACAACAACTTCCCCTACGTCCTCGGACTGATCGCAGTGATCACCTTCATCTTGCTGGTGCGCACCTTCCGTTCGATTCTGTTGCCCATCAAGGCCGTCATTTTGAACATCGCCTCGCTCGCGGCGGTCTTCGGTGCGGTGGTCTACTTCTGGCAGGAGGGAAACGGGTCGGAGTGGGTCTTCAATGTCTCCGCCACCGGTGCCATCACTTTCTGGCTGCCGGTGCTGATCTTCGCCTTCTTGTTCGGGTTGTCCATGGACTATGAGGTGTTCATCCTGGCGCGGATGCGCGAGGAGTACGACGACACCGGCGAGACCAGCGCGGCGGTCATCACCGGACTGGGTCGGACCGGCCGGCTGGTGACCTCGGCGGCGCTGATCTTGTTCTTCGCCTTCGCCGCGCTTGCCTCGGCGCCAGGGACGGACATCAAGGTGCTCGGCACCGCCCTCGGCGTCGGCATCCTCATCGACGCCACCATCGTGCGCGCCCTCCTGGTGCCGGCGCTGGTCAGCCTGTTCGGCAGGTGGAACTGGTGGCTGCCCGACTGGCTGGCCCGCATCCTCCGAGTCGAGCCCTCGCCGCTGGCCCCTCGAGCTAGCGACCCGGACCCGCAACCGCAGCGTGAGCCCTCCCTGACCTAATCCTGGTCGGCACCAAAAACAACGCGGTGGCTGTGGCGTACCTGGTACGCGATAGCCACCGCGTCGTTTCCACGACCGTCACCCGGAAACCAGGCTCAGAAGGCCTGATGCAAATCTTCGGTTGGTGACCGCGCCTGTCAGCGGCACGGCCGTCGTGCGTCCCAGTGCCCTGGTGGACCTTGGCCGGTTGGCAAGCCCAGTGTGTCCAGGAGATTCGATAAGCGGTGACATCGTGACTTGGCGGTCGGCCTCCCCCAGCTTCTGATGTCGGTCCGAGCAACTATCGCCCTAGTTCGCAGACTGACTTTTCGGTCTCGCGGAGACTTTGTGGGGATAGAGCTAGGCCTTCTCGAACTCGTCCGGCGCCGAATCGACAGGCGCATAGTCCGCAAAGAGTTCCCGCTCCGTGTCAACCGGCCGGCCAGATCAGTCGTT
>JBOFLH010000462.1:0-3431 GCA_051657765.1 Nocardioides sp.
GATGACGCGCTTGCCCGACGCCGCGTCGCGTTTCGCCGCCACCTCCCGCTCCCCCCCGGCGCGCCGGATGCCGGCCTCCTGCCGTGCGGCCTCTTCTCGTCGATACGCCTCACGTTGAGCAAGAGCCTCCGCGGAGAGAGTGTCGGGGTCGACAGGCTGATACTCCCGCTTCGGCACAAGGTCCTTGCGCCTGACGATGCGACCTCCAAGGGAGGTGCCTATGCGTCCGCCTTCCGCCATGGAGGCATGGTCCCACCGCCAACCAGAAGCCCAGCGAGGTTGGGCGGTTTACGCGCAGACGATGCCCGTGCGCAGTCCGGTTCGGCCGTTCTCAGGACGGGATCACGGCTGGCGGTGGAGGCTAGATCAATGAAAGTTGTACGGCGTCTGAGCCACGTGGGACTCGGGGTTGTTTGCGCGGTGGTGCTGACCGCGTGTGGGTCGGGGCAATCGGGGTCCGCCGCCGTGACATCGAGCGGTGCGTCGGCCAGCGCTACCGCATCGGCGTCGCCGAGCCCGGCAGCTTCGGCGACGTCCCAGGTGCCCCGTCCAACCCCTTCCTCGACCGCGCCGTCGACACTGAAGATCGGTCAGACCTACACGGATGACGTCGTCTCGACCACTGTGCAGAAGGTGGCGATCAACAAGAAGACCGACAGCGACCCGTACTCGGGCATCCTCGTCAAGACTTGCGTGGTCGGCCTGGGCGGCTACGACTACATCAGCTTCTCGTGGCAGTCCTGGACCTTGACGGACGCCGACTCGGGTCGCTACCCGGACAACGGGACGGTCTACGGGTACACGCCAACGCCGGTGTACCCCAACGGCGAGTCGGACGGAACTTTCAAGGTGGGTGACTGCGCGAAGGGGTGGATCTTCTTCGACGTCCCCGAGGGGACCAAGGTCACGCAGGTGCGCTACCAGGCAGAAGACATGGAAGCCCCGGCGGTCTGGACGCTCTGACGGCGCGAACGAGTCAAGGAGCCCAGCATGTGGCGGGACGTCCTGGAGGTGCCAACCCAAGGTCGAGGGCGCGCGTCCCGATGGGGCTCATCCAGTCGCTCCTCGACGACCTCGCCAGAGGGCATCGCTAGCAGTCGCATCGAACGCGACACCAGCACCAGGCGGACACAGCTGACTTGGTCGACCGGCGCCTCATCAAGAGGCCCGAACTCGGTACCACCGTTTCCCGTTTGCGGACAAGGTCACCAAGCCGGCACGCACGAGCGCTGCTTCCTGCAGACTTTCAGGATCTGGCACGTCTGCGAAGGCCAGGTCCGACACTGGGCCAGCCTCGTACACATTGACGAATCTCGCCAGATGACGTGCGGACTCGTGCAGCTCGGTCGGCAGTCCGTCGAGCCAGTCCCAACCCTGGGCAGGAGCCCACGCGTCGAGATTCCCGTCCATCATGCGCCGGTGAGCAAGCGTATGGCTGTTCCCCCGAGGGGGAACAGGACCGTACTTGGCTCGCATCCGACGCAAACGAACCTCGCTCGCTTGCCGAGCCTGATGTGCGGCTGCGTCCCTACGGCGCTCCTCCTCCTCTGCCCGCCGCCGTGCCTCGTCTTCTAACGCCACCCTGCGGCGCTCCGCATCGCGCGCTCGAGCCCTGCGCTGCGCTTCGAGAACTCGCCAGTCGCGGGTTGCCGCCACGGCCTCGTCGCGCAACGGAGTCCATATCCCAGCCTCGTCGAGCCGACACTTCTGTAGCGGCGTCCACCACTCGGTGAGATCGCCTCCCCTGGTCGCACCCAACGTACCGATACGCACGTCGAGTTGGTCATCGAGATCGACCATGAAGGCGACGTCGCGAACGGCCACCGTTCGAGTCGCCTCGGCGTCGCGCCGGTCGACCCCCCAGAGCCAGGTCACGGTGCTCGCGCTCCGCGAGTACAGGTTGTCGCGGCGTCGCCACTCCGAGCTTGAGAGCGCCGAGCGCTGCACTTCGAGCACGTGAATGCGGTCACCAGCAACGACTCGGACGTCGACGCGTCCGCCGTCTACCGGGTGTTCGATCGTCACGGACCATCCGAGCTGCGCCAGCCAGGTGGACAGTGCGCCCTGCAGTGCGAGGTGCTGGTAGCCCGCTACGAGAGCTGCCGGGTCGAGGGTGGCCGGACATCCTTGCTGCGCGTAGTGGCTGTAGTACGGGGCGCGTACTGCCCCCGCCTTCAAGGTGAGCTCGGCACCGCAGCCACCGGCTTTGGTCGCGCACCAGAAATGGTTGCTGTACCGCTCGCGTAGGTTGATTGCGGCGAGCTGGTCGGTTGGTAGCACCTTCGCTTGGAGACCGTCAGGGCCGTCGACAACAGCGATGCGCTCGTGAAGCGCGTCAGACGCAGCCGCACGTTGTGAACGCCCCTTGCCAAGCCCCGAGCGGTTGCTCGCCCCACGAGTGACCATGCAGCAACGCTAGGCGTGCAGTACAGGTCGAAGCATCAGGTTCGGAACGTCAGTGCCGCCCGAGCCTCACCCACGGTAAACCGCAGAGGCAGCCAACACCCGTGCCGCGCGTGTCACGGTCGCACTCACCACGCTGACCAGACCGTTTCAGCCCGCCCCGCCAAACGAAGCCGGCTGCCGGGGCTGTCCGACACCCAACTCAAGAGCCGTTTCGAGGCGGAGGGGGTGGGATTCGAGACCCACGCTTACGTTACTCTTCGGCATCCGGCCCGGCTGAGAGGATGCCCCAGTGGCACATGACTCGGAGCTTTGGACCACGACTGAGGTTGCTCGGTACCTAGGCGTCAAGCCGGGGACAGTGAGCGCCTACCGGCATCGGGGGCAGATGCCGGCGCCCGTCCAGACGTTGGGCGAGCGCACGCACCTGTGGGAAGCGGCGACCATCAGGGAGTGGAATGCCAGCCGTGGCTCAGCGGCCAAGTCCGCAGACTCCCCCGCTGCGCCTGCCAAGCGCCGCGACCCGCACGAGTGGCTGGCACACGGCGAGCGTGATCTGTACAGGTCGGAGTGGGTCCGCCTCAGTCTGGTCGACGTAGAACTTCCGCATGGTGATCGTTTCGAGCATCACGTGGTCACGCTGCCGGAGGCGGCGATGACCGCCATCGTGGACGACTCCCGCGAGCACGTGGGCCTGATCTGGCGACACCGGTTCGCCCCCGACGTCTGGAACTGGGAGCTGCCTGGCGGGCTGGTCGAGGAAGGCGCTAGTCCAGTCGACACGGCTCGTCGCGAGGTTGCCGAGGAACTTGGCCTAGATGTCGGCGAGCTGCGACACCTCGTCACGTTCGAGCCGATGGTCGGGATGGTCCGGAGCCCTCACCACGTCTACTCTACGGTCGGTTGCTCCCGGCATGGTGAGCCCACCGAGCGCAACGAGGGCGATGGGGTGCAGTGGGTTCGGCTGGACTCGATCAGGGATCGCATCGCCGCTGGGGAGGTTTGCAACTCTGGCACCCTGGTCGGCC
>JBOFLH010000463.1:0-7128 GCA_051657765.1 Nocardioides sp.
TGTTGGTTGTTGCCAAACTCCCCTGGAGCAGAATCCGCAACATGCGTTGTCCGGTGTGGAGCTGAGGGGGTTCGAACCCCTGACCCCCTGCTTGCAAACTCCAGGCAAGTCGGCCATCGGTGGCTCACCGCGCTCGGGAGAGGTCGCTCGATGACCGGCGTGGTCGAGTGTGGCCGGTCGGGCTGCTGTACTTCTCTGCTGTACTTCCAACAGCGACGCGTCGGTTCGGCGACCTCTTCCTCGTCAGCTAGCGCCGGGCGGTCACGTCCATGCGTGCTCTGCCTTGCTCGGTGTCGTGGGTGTCCCGCTGCGGATGACACCGTGGGCGGGCCTAGTCACCCAGTTGGTCACCCACCAATCGCTATCGCTACTACTTGTGCATAAGAACGCGTAGCAGAGTCCGCCATCGTCTACTCGGAGATCCGCGTGTCAGGCAGCGGCTATGCTCCCGGCGTCAATCATCTTGTAGCGAGACTGATCTAGGATCACATGAGTGAGCGAACAGTTGAACGGGATCGGGTTCGAGAATGAAGTGGTCGTAGTGCGGCTAGATGGCGGCATCGCGAGGGACATCCTCGCCGAGAGCCGCCCCGCTGAACTCCGACTCGCTCCATCGGTCCGCGGGGCGGATCTTGCCGAGGCTGGTGCTGCAATTCTCATGATTGTCGGCTCCTCGGCTGATGTCCTTACTCTGATCCTGGCCAAGGGGGAGATCAATCGATTCGCCACCAGATTCTTGGCAGCAGTACGCGGGCGCGCGACCCACAGAAATGAACTCACCCTCCGCCTGCAGACGGGAGAAACGCGACTCAACGTGGACTTGTCTGCGCCCAACGCGGAGGCCATCGCTGATGCACTTAGAGTCCTGGCGGGACTGGCCGCCGCGGACGCGCACGACATTAGCGAGACATAAGAACTACGCTCGCCCACCAGTGGGGAGGGATCGCAGTTCTACTTGCGGAAGCCCAATCCTCTTGAATCGCAATCAGCATAACGCTGAGGGCACCGTGAAGATCGGGAGCTGCCATGCAATCGGTGATGGCTTCATCAAACTGTTCGGCTGAAGGCGCGTCCACGAGTGGCCACAATGGGGCGACGACTTCTTGCGTGCCACGGAGCATAGCTGCTGCACCCAGTCCACCCCATTCGCCGCCGAGATCCCAGCCGGCAGCCCTGCACGCGAGCAGCGCCATTCGTGCAGGAGTGCGCCATGGTCGAGGATCTTTGAGCAGCGTATTGGCACGCAATACCGCGGTCGGCGACGCGTAGATTCCCGCAGAGCTCGGCATGCCCGGCACGGGCTCAGCCAGGTGGCCTCGATACACGACGGCAGTACCGGACGCTGCGGCCTCATCGTTCCAAGCGAAAGCATTGGTGACTTCGTCCTCACGAGATGGGGGTCCCGCGTATGACAGATCACCCAAGGTGTTTCCGACTCGAATTACGGACCAGGTCTGGGGTTTCAAAACGGCGCGCCCTGCCACCATTATCAGGTTCAGGGGTGGCAACAGTGACAAGCAGCCATGCGCTTCCAGAAGGAGCTTGTCACCAAGTTGAGCGAGGCTGAGCGGCAAAGTAGCAAGCTCCAGATCGGTCGATATAGCCAGCTTTCCCGTAGGTGGCTCACGCACCAGACAACTAGGGAAGAGTTCGCCCAGAGCTCGGCATAGCTCGCTGAGGGGTGGAACGTCTAGATCTAACAAATCTCGCCAAGCGTTTGCGCGAAACCGGCGGTCCAAATACCCTAGAAGGTCGGCTGCGAGATCCCGGTCGTTGATCATTGGGCCAACAGCGGTGCGCGCACCAGCGAGGGCGGCCAGCGCTGTCCGATCTCCGCCAACGATGCCAAAATTGCGAGCCTCGAAGGATCCGAACTTTGGTGTCATCAAGTCCTTGAAGACGTTCAGGATTCCGGCGCTCCGAGGCGATAGCGGATATGTGCCCGCAATTGCTTCAGCATTCGTAGGGCGGTAGACGAAATGAACAGCACGGCCCCGTAGGTACAATTGAAGCAACGACACTGGTGACTCGTTCTGGTCGCAGGGTATCACTTCCTCAAGGGCAACCGGGTTTACTCCCGTCATCTCGGTCAGCTTTGACGACGCGCCTCGGGTTGTTAACGGGACAGGATTTCCGTAGACGGCGGGAAGATCGTAACCGACGTTGAGCAGGTGATCCCGGGCCACCCTACGCAGACCGCGTGGCCCAAGCCCAGTCTCGAGATCAGAAAGGTGTGCTGCGATCGCGCCAAATCGTGCAAGCTCAATGAGTTCGAACTGCAGTTCGGCACCTAGCTCCCCGCGAACCAGCAGACGATGGAGAACGGGGAGACAGTTCGCCACGCGATAGTGTGATCGGACAACCTCATCGTCCTCTCCGCTGAGATGCTGAATATGTTCCCAATATTCGGTGAGATCGTCCTCGAGACTCTGTACACCAAATTCGACATCGAGAAACGCTCGCAGCACTTTGCCTAGAATGAGGTCTGCTCCCAAGCCATCTGTACCGCGAAAGTCGGGCCACTTCGTGCGGAATCTTTCGATGGCAGTATCGACTTCTTGGCTTCTGGCTTCGACAATCGTCTCGAGCTCGCGCGCAAAGTCGTACCAGGGATTGGCGGGAGGTACGCGTTCAATCGCTAAGTGGAATCCGACTCTCGCCTCGTT
Organism: Nocardioides sp.; assembly: GCA_051657765.1. Lineage (GTDB taxonomy): Bacteria > Actinomycetota > Actinomycetes > Propionibacteriales > Nocardioidaceae > Nocardioides. The sequence continues at coordinate 2,667 of JBOFLH010000463.1, forward strand.
CAAGCCCGGTTCGTCCCTCGCTTGACGGGTTCGAATACAAGCTTGCACCCAGTTGAGTACGGGCTTGGTCGGATCTCCCAGAACGATCTCAGGCGTAGTTCGAGCGCAAGCGAGTGCATATCGTGCAGCGCCGCCTTGATCGCCTTCCTGACTGTAAATCGAAGACAGTTGCTGTAGCCGTTCACTGTCCAGGTAGCGGCCGCGCGATCCAACGAGACTTCGCGGGACTAGGTCCAACAACTCTCTTGCGCGAATCGTTAGACCGAGAGATACGAACGTCTTAGCCTGTATGATCAGGGCTTCTATTTTGCGGTCGTCTCTACCGCAGCTGGCCCATAGTTCGACGGCAGCGGCTCCGTGCACGACACTCGGTGAGTAGAGGTGTGACGCTCGGTAGAGATCACCGAGGCTCATATGGCCCAAGGCGGCGAACTCCGGAACACCCGCTCGCTCAGCGACCGCCATGAAACTCAACAATTCTTGGAAAGCGCTCGCAATATCAGTGCGCAGACCTGCGCCTATGCGAACGTACTCAAGAAGGAGGTATCTGACAGTGCGCAACTGCTCATTCTGATATCTAGTTCGCTGAAAAATGCGCCGCGCTACCGCCACCTGTTGCTCGATGGCGGGGACCTCAGCATCGATAGAGATCATCCATGCGGCGTGGTTAATCGCCATGGCTACGTGCAAGTCGGTGTAGAGAAGGCCCTGCTTCCAGAGCGACTCTCGTTGGTTCGTATCCATCTGTTCAGCGTGGGCGTCGGCCAGATAACGGGCGGTCGCCGCTCGTACGTGCAGAGCAGAGCAGAGCGTGTACGGGTCGAGAGCGCCACGGTATTTGAGTGCCTCCTGCGCAGAATCGAAGCCTTCCTCCATGCAGAGCAGGCCGAACCAGCAGACTGCTCTACGCGCGTGCCATTTGCCTATTGCCTCTGCCTGAAGCGGCTCACTGTCCCCAAGCTGCACGATCACAGTCGCGGGAGCCTTGAAGGTCGCCAGCGCGAATTCCTCAACAGGCGAGTGAAGCACGAGTGTTAGCCAATCACAGGTTGCACCCCGACGTGGTGGCATTCCGATACTCCGTCAACGGCAGACAGTCGCGGCCCTGACGAAGGCGGTCAATTTCAGCCGCCGGGAACAGCTACCGCTTGGGTCTTAGAAGCGGCCGGTGGGTAGGTCCTTTGATGGTTGCTGTCGGAGCGACGAGGCCACTAACCACGCGGAAGTCGGGCGGGTACTTCGATCGGCTCAAGATCGTCCTCACACATCGTCAAGCGCGCCAGCCGAGGCCGCCCGCCCAGAGCCCGACCGAGGGCGGCGGGCGGTGCGGCTGTCCTGTGGCGGCGGCGCGTGCAGCCCCCGGGTTGGAGGGCTGTCTTGATTTTGTATAGAAAGTTGTCGCCAACCAGAAGCCCAGTGGTCCGGACCGGCCGGTCCGGTAGCTGCTAGACGAGGCTTGGGCACGAGCCAACCAGAGCGCAGACCACAGCAGTCCACGGTCGCTGCGGCGAACCGTTCGACCGGCAGGACCGTTTCGGCGTCCCCGCACTCTCACTGATCGGGAGCCGGCAGTTGGCGGAAGGGGTGTCGGCGCTCCGGGTACATGAGCCTGGGTGAACGTTGGCCGGGCGGCCCGGCCAAACCCACGGCGGTCTCCAATGCAACCGAGATGCACAACCGGGACAGCCGGGGCTACGCCAGCATTCGGGAACCGGATACTCCTCCCTCGTCAAGGCGGATCTTCGGTGGGGCACGGCGTGGTCCCTCAGCCAAGCGGCGACTCGCTTGGCTGCGATGGTCGATCGGCAAGGATGCGTAGGTGCTCATCGAATGCCTTAGCAAGATCCTCGACTACTGCGGCACCCTTCTCGGCTGAACCTAGCGATGGTCGTCCGATGACACCGGAGTTGGTGTAGGCACTCATCCCGAGCGACAACAGGTGCGGACGGTCAGCGAGATGATCGGTGGTCTCGTATCCGGGCCGCACAACGTCAGGCATGGCGTGCAGGAGGATCGACACCTCCAGCTCGCCGGCGTGCATGTCCTCGTGTGCGGAAGTCTCCAACCCGGCGGTCTGACGGGCCCGGTCCCAATCGTCTGAGGTAGGAAACAGCGTCATCCGAGCCCGAGAATCAACGTTGGCTTCTTGAACCAGGTTCTTCAACACATAGTTCCCGCCATGCCCGTTCACGACCACCAGTGCGTCAGCACCGTTGCTGCGGGCAGATGCCGCTATGTCTCGAATCAACCGCGCCAACGTGTCGGAGGGAATGCTCACGGTGCCCTTCCACGCAGCATGCTCATGTGAGCAGCCAATCGTGACGGGAGGGAGGAGCCATAGGTCGTGGCGTGCTGCGATCTCAGAGGCCAGGATGCACGCGACCATTGTGTCGGTGGCTAGCGGCAGGTAGGGCCCATGCTGCTCGAAGCTTCCCACTGGCAGCACCGCGATCCTGGAACGCGTACTTGTATCAGTGCTCGAAGCTGTGGTGAGTAGATCCACTAGCCGGCCCTCCTGCTGGCGACGTAGCTATCGAACGATTCGCTGAACTCGATGACCTCCGGTGACCTTGACGCGGGAAGCATCCGATGTCGCAGCACCTTCACCTGAGCAAGGGTACGACCCGAGTGTGTCTGGGTCAGTGACGACAGTGCCTGGGTACCGATGGCGCTGGCTGCATCAAAGTCACCGGCCGTGGCGTGGGCTGTGGCTAGCCTCGCCAAACACAGCGTTCGGTCACGGCCTTGACCGTCGGGCCAGTCGGCAAGGCCACGCTCGAAAGCGGCTAGAGCCTTGGTGGGCTGGTTGAGCTTGATCCAACAGTTCCCGGCCTCCATCTCGACATAGGAAGGTCCGCAATAGCCCACGAACGTCTCGTGCGACCCGTCGACGTTCGTGACTTCGACCATGGCGCGGTCAAGCTCCTCAGCAACGGCATCCTGCTCACCCTGAACGGCAAGCGCGTTAGCACGCACCCGCCGGATTACCGCCCGCAACTTAGGTGTGAGATCCGAATCCCGCATCGCCGCGTCGGCAAGACCCAAGCTCAACCCGATCTGACCATCCTCAGCAAGGATGTTGCTCTTGCGCATCATGACGTACGAGATCAGCCGGGCATCACCCAATTCGTGCGCGTAGTCACAAGCACGGTTGGTCCAGGCAAGGGCGGGCGCAAGATTCCCGACATCGTGATGTAACCAGCCAACGAACTCCGCGAACCTTGCAGCGACCGGCAACATGGTCTTGCGATCCGGTCCGATCGCGTTCGAGCAGATCTCGTGGACGAACCTCGCTTGATGCTCAGCCGGAGCGATTGCAGCATGCGGGCCGATCAACGAATCGTTCATGACTAGCTGCTCAAGCATCCCCACCAGATTCGTCACCAACTCCCCCGAGATGGGCGCAGTGGTCACCATCTCCGGAGCTGGCAGTCGATCGGCCGGCACGTGATCGGCAAGACCAAGCTCTTCCTCTGTGCGGCCGTACACGGCGCACAAGAGCAGGCGATAGAACGCCTCAGGCCGTCGATGACCGTTTTCCCATCGCGAGACCTGAGTCTTGAGTGTCGCTGGATCGGGCAGGGTCGTTCCGGTGCTGTTGGCGTGGCTCCGGAGCTTCATGATCAGCTGCGATTGCGACCACCCCATGGCAACTCGGGTCTGCTTCAGTCGTGTCGTCACGACGGCCACCCGACCCTGTTAACCAGGTGGAGGCTAACCAAAGTCACCTTCTGCAACGTCTTAAGACCGCGCAGTCTTGATGACATGGCAATCACAACCGACTCTCATCAGCTACAGGCGACGCGCCGCGAACCATCTGAGCCACGCGTCCGCGTGACACGCCAAGGATTGCCGCTACCTCGGCGTGCGACAGACGCTCGGACGCCCGCAAACGCGCGACAGCAACAGCGCGCACGTTCGCCGCAGCGTCGGACTCCTTGGACAGAAACGCGCGCCACTGATCGGCGGCGCGCGCAGCCTCCAGCGGGGGCAACGCGCTTAGTTGCTCGCGCACGGCGCGAACAGCAACCTTCGCTGAGTCCCATCCGGTCATGTCACGCATCGTACCCGAAGTTGTATACCCCCGGCTATACACACGCTGATCAGTAGCCACTGGCCAGCGAGCACCCCGCTACTGAGGTAGCCGGCCCGTTCGAGTCGGGCGGCGTGTACGAGGCGCACAGAGTGTGTGTCTTCCACACCAGCAGTTGGTGTGGCCCCAACGATGAGAGGTAAGGGGATCTGTTATGAGGTTGCTGGTTGATATCACTGGCAAGACGTTCACGGTGACGAAGGAAGTGGTTGAGAAGACTGATCAGAACGGTCGTCAGAAGATGGACCGGAACACCCAGGATCCGTTGTGGACGGTTCAGGTGATGGCGCTTGACGACACGGGTGGCGAGATGATCAACGTGGCTTTGGCTAACAAGCAGATGCCGAAGTTCACTGTTGGCACCGTCGT
>JBOFLH010000464.1:0-2300 GCA_051657765.1 Nocardioides sp.
CTGTTGGGTGTGGAGTCTCTGCTGGGCTGACGGACTTGAGGCGCATGAGAACCGGGCAGGACCACTGGGTAGGACCACCGGGCTTGATGATCGGGCTTGATGATTGGGGCACGCCTCGCTGCCGGTACGCTGGGCCGCATGTTGTCGAGCGACCTGATCCTGCTGCCCGCGACCCGTGCCGCGTCCGCCGCGAAGTCTGTGGCAGCATCCGCAGCGGAATCCGCCGCTGAATCCGAACCGCTGATTCATCCCTACCTGGTGGGGGCGGGCGCGTTGGGCGTCTTGTTGCTTGCGCTGGTGGCACTGTTGGCGTTCGGTGCCGGACGCGAGCACAGCTAAGCGTGACTGTGGATCGAGCGGCACCGGCGGACCCGACTCCAGTCGGTCGACGCCCGGCCGCTCAACTGCGAGCCAGGCAAACCGGGGCCGGTCGCCGCGTCGGCGTGATGGGCGGCACCTTCGATCCGATTCATCACGGTCATCTGGTCGCCGCCTCGGAAGTTCAGGCTTGGTTCGGATTGGACGAAGTGGTTTTCGTGCCCACCGGCGATCCCTGGCAGAAGTCGGATCGAGCGGTCTCTCCGGCCGAGCATCGCTACCTGATGACGGTGATCGCCACGGCCGCGAATCCCAGGTTCACGGTGTCTCGGGTGGACATCGAACGTGACGGCCCGACGTACACCATCGATACGCTACGGGATCTGCGTGCGCGGATGCCGGCGACCGACCTCTACTTCATCACCGGGGCCGACGCGCTGGCCGAGATCTTCACCTGGCGGTCGGCCGACGAGTTGTTCGAGCTGGCGAACTTCGTCGGCTGCACCCGACCCGGCTATGCCATGGATGAAGCGACGTTGGCGGCGATCCCGCACGATCGGGTGACGCTGGTGGAGATTCCGGCCCTAGCGATTTCCTCGACCAATTGCCGTGACCGCAAGCGACGAGGCGAGCCAGTGTGGTATCTGGTGCCCGATGGTGTCGTGCAATACCTCGACAAGCATCACCTCTATTCACCCACAGATCCGGAGAGCGAATGACCGCCACCGACCATGCCCGCGAGTTGATCCACGCGGCCGCTCGCGCGGCGTCGGAGAAGTTGGCCAGCAACATCGTGGCCTTCGACGTCAGCGAACAGCTGGCGATCACCGACGCCTTCCTGATCGCCTCGGCCGGCAACGACCGCCAGGTGAAGTCGATCGTGGACCAGGTGGAGGACAAGTTGCGGGAAATCGGCGCGAAGCCGATCCGGCGAGAGGGCGAACGAGACGGCCGGTGGGTGCTGATCGACTACGGCGAGATCGTGGTGCACGTCCAGCACGAGGACGAACGTCAGTACTACGCGCTGGAACGGTTGTGGCGCGATTGTCCCACGATCACGCTGCCCGCCGATGTCGTCTCGCATGCACGCTAGTTCCCCAACCGCGGCCGATCCTCCGCCGGGGCGCAGGCTGGTGCTCCTTCGGCACGGCCGCACCGCCTGGAACGCCGCGCACCGCGTCCAGGGGCATGCGGACGTGGATCTGGACGCGGTAGGGCACGCCCAGGCCGCTTCGGCCGCAACCGCGCTGGCCGGGCTGAATCCGTCCGCGGTGTGGTCCTCCGATCTGGCCCGAGCGGCCAGTACGGCACGCTACCTGGCTGCGGTGTGCGGGCGCGAGGTCCGCGCTGACCCCCGGCTGCGGGAGTTCGACCTGGGAGAGCGCACCGGGCTCTCCATAAGCGACTATGCGGCGGCTCACCCCGACGAGTATGCGTTGTTCCGGGCCGGTCGATACGACGTAGTTCCTGGCGGGGAATCGGCGCCCGAGGTGACCGCCCGGATGCAGGATGCGATCAAGGATGCGCTCGCGGCGGTGAACCCGGGTGAGTCGGTGGCAGTGGTGAGCCACGCGGCGGCGCTGAAACTCACCCTGGTGGCGCTGTTGGACTTGCCAGAGAGCGCGGCTGCGAGCCTGCGGGCCCTGGACAACGGTGGGTGGATGGTGCTCGAGGAGACCCCTCCGGCCGGTCGGCTGCGTCTCACGGCGTACAACCTGCGCGCCCCGGACTCGCCCGATTTCGTGGCGCCGGGTCGCGTTGGCTAGGATTCACGGGCTCTCTCATCCGCGCGATCTATCGGTGGTGCGACCGATCCGCTGAGGGCAAGCACGGGGCTGTGGCGCAGCTGGTAGCGCACCTGCATGGCATGCAGGGGGTCAGGGGTTCGAGTCCCCTCAGCTCCACTGATGATCGCCCAGGCCGCTGGCCTGGGCGTTTGTCGTTCGCGGGTGTGCGAGTAGCACTCGTCAGGTGAGCGGGGC
>JBOFLH010000465.1:0-3676 GCA_051657765.1 Nocardioides sp.
GGTTCGGGCTCGGCCGGCCCCGGCGGCGGGCAGGTCGGCGGCGGCCCGACGTACCAGCCTTCGGCGGATGGCGGATCGCCCGGCGCCGGTGTGCCGGGAAGCGGTGGCATGCCGTCGATCGGTGCGCCGCAGGGCGGCCCGGTCACGTCGGCGCCTGGTGGGTCGAACGCCGGCGCTCCACCGATCGACCCGGGGGTGTCGGCTCCGACGGGGTTCGCACCGGGAGGCATGCCTCCCGGTGTCTCCGCGCCGCCGGTGGTCTCCGCGCCGCCGGTGGTCTCGGCGCCGCCGGTGGTCGCGCCACAGCAGGGCGACGGAGGCTCGCCGTTGTCGCTGCTCGGCCAGGCACTGAGCGCGCTCGGCGGCACGGGTGGCGGGGCTCCGGCCGGGAGCATGCCGCTCGGTGTCCCGCAGTCGCTGCTCGGGCCCACCACCATGGCGCCGCGCCAGCTGACGCCGGAGCAGATCGCCGGCACGCTGGGTGGACCGCGTGGTCTCCCCTCGGATGCGACCGCAGGACTCACCCCGGCCGGTTCGGTCGCCCCGAGCCTCCAGTCGGCGCTCGGGCTCCCGGGTTCGTCGGCGCCGATCGTGCCCTCGAACGGCATGTTCGGCAGGCCGTCGTCGCCCGGCGGCGGGACGCTCCCGGCATCCGCCTACGGCGTGCCCCAGACCGGTGGCGGGCATCGGCAGGTGGTCAGCACACCCAGCGCACCGAGCACCGCGTCGGGCGGCGGCGGGGGCGGCTACAGCACCGTATCGGGCGCCGGCACCGGGGGCGGCTACGCGGCCCCGGCCTACCAGTCGGCCGGCGGGCAGCGTTCGCAGGGCGCCAGCGGCGGGCCGGGAGGGACGGTGATGGTGCCGGACACCCGTCCACCGGCACCGGGTCACGAGACCCGCCAACGCGACGTCCCGGAGTACCTGGTCGACCCGAAACACCCGCTGTACGGCAAGGTCACCCAGGACGAGAAGAACACCTGGGGGCGATGGATCCACGGGGGCGGCACCAGGCCGGGGGAGCGAGGGCCGACCGCAGGGTCCCAGGAGCGTTCGAGGCAGGTCCCGAGCTATGTCACCGACCCCAAGCATCCGTGGAACGGCCGGGTCGACGACCTCGAGCGAGCGGACTGGATGAAGTGGGCGCTGTACGGCGGTCAGAAGCCGGGCGAGCGGACGGCGGCCGACCGAGGAGCGGTACGCCATCCCTTCATCGACGAGCGGCTCCCTCGGGTCCCTGGGAGCACCCCGTACGACTTCCGGGGCAATCCCCACGAGCCTGGCGGCGTCGCCTTCGGTGGCAACCAGGTCAGCATGGTTCCGGAGGCAGTACGGCGCGGCGCGTGGGACCTGCAGTATCTCGGTGCGGACATCGCCACGGCCGGCACCGAGATCGACGCAGTACCCAAGGTGACGAGCGAGGAGTCCGTCTTCGACATCGGGACCAGCGATTTCACGTCACGCGCCCATACCCACCTCCAGCGGCGGTACGAGAAGACCAGAGATACGTCCCAGGACGTGTTCCGGCTGGCCGCGACCATGCCGGACCTGGATTCCAGCGCGGCCCGCCGGGTCGGGTCGGCCGCCGGTCGACTGTCGGGATGACCAGGGGCAGCGAACACCTCATCGGTCGAGTCGGGCCGTCGGGGATCGAGCGGTTGTCGACGGGCCGCGGCGCGGGTGTCGGCCATCGGCGGCTCGGATCGCCTGCTCGTCGCGGCGGCGTGTCGCCCGCCCGCGGAACGGGAGGTTGAGCCGTGGGCATGGTGTCGCCCGTCCACTGGGGCGGCATTCCCGAGGAGCTCGAACGCATCATCGCGTCGCATCCACTCAAGGTGCTGCTCACCAGCCGTGCGTACCAGGAGGTTGCCGCGACCCTCAGCCGGATCGCTCAGGAGATCATCGCGACCCGCGTCCTTGCGGAAAGTTTCGACAACTCGTTCTCGACGCCGGTGTACAACGACAAGATCGAGGAGCATGCCAACCGGACCTACGGGATGGGCACGATGATCTCGGAGGCGGCCGGGCACGTCGAGGCGTACTCGAAATTCCTGGACTCGTGCCGCCGGAAAGCCAAAGAGCTCGCGGAGCAGTTCATCAAGGCCAAGGCCGACTACCAGAACGCCACGGCACTGAAGCAGGTGGCGGAGAGCTGTGGCGACTCCGTCGGGCAGACCAACTGCCTGACGGCGATGAACAGCGCCGACGCCAAGGCGTCGGAGATCTGGCATCAGGCAATGAAACTCATGCGCGACCTGCAGGCCCAGGCCGACAAGACGAAGGCACAGCTCGTCCAGCTGGAGATGGGGCTCGAGTACGCTCGCGGAAACACCCCGTTGGAAGTCCTCGCAGCGATCCCTGAAGCCTATGTTCGGGGACGCTGGGAGGAGGCCAAGTTCGATCTCGCCGCCAAAGTGGCTACGACCGTCTTCGGGGGTTGGCCGGTCACTCTCGCGATCTATGGCTATCAGTATGGTCTACCGGCCGCCAAGCGACTCTGGCAGTGGTCACAAGACCCCAAGCTCGCCGCACGCGATCAGGCGTGGCTCAGCGACTGGCGGAACCCGGGCCGTGCAGTGCTCAACGAGTTCACCGGTATCCCGGACATGATCGACGGCGTCATGACTGGGGATATCGGACTGGCAAGACAGGGGGCCATGAACCTCGGAAACTTCAACCTTCCCAAGATGGCCGGTCTTCGTCCGGAGCTCGGATTCGACGTTGCCCACAGCTGGAATCCGAGAACGGCGTTGATGGACCCGGTCAACCAACGAGTGCAGAACGTGAGCGGTCAGGCGATCTCAGCGGCGACTCGTGTTCCCCTCCAGGCCGGGAGAGTCATCAGCCAGGCAGGATCGGACTTCGTGAGGACTGCGTCTGGGCGCCTTTGGCAGCCGGGGTCGGTCGTCCGAAGCGAGGTCGACAATGCAGTCAATCCGTTGTCGACGGTCAACAACGACAGTGGATCGATCGGTGGTAGCAACGGGGGTGCTAGCGCGGGTGTTCGACAGCCCGTGCTGGCCCCGATCACCGGTGGATCTGCCGACCAGCAGTCAGTCAGTGGTCTCGACTCCGGACCTCTCGCAGCGCTGGGTGGGTTTGCACCACCACCACTGCCGCCATCGCTGGGGGTAGGGTCCGCCCCGACGCAGGCGAACCTGAACCTGCTCGGCTCCATCGGGCCGTTCGGTCTCGGCGCCCCCGCCCACGGCGGCGCACCTGTGTTCGACCCGCCCGGCTCGAGCCCACCGATCGGTTCGATCGACCCGCACGGCAACTCGGTGACGTCCACACCGGCTGCGCCACCGCCGGCACAAGTGTCCGCTCCGGCCAACAACCCGACTGTGCCTGCGAACCTGGCGCCGCAGCACCAGCAACAGCCCGCGGCGCAGCAGGTGTCTCCGCAGTCGCAGTCGGCGGTCCACCAGCACCAGGTCGACTACCAGCAGCTGGCCGACCACCAGCGACAGCACGAACAGCGAGCTCTCGACCGGGTGGAGCAACACCAGCAGCAGGTGGAGCAGCATCAGCAGGAGGCCCGCCAGGCGGAGCAGCAGGTACAGGAAGCACGCGAGGTCCAGCAGGAGGCCCGCCAGGCGGAGCAGCAAGCACTGGAGGCGCGCGAGGCCCACCACCAGGCCGAGCAGCAAGCCCAGACGCTGGCGGACGACGCGTC
>JBOFLH010000466.1:0-8209 GCA_051657765.1 Nocardioides sp.
AGGCGTGCTCATCCGCCCCGATACGCCACGACACCACCCCGCCAGATCCAGTCGCTTCCAACACGATGCGCGGCTGACCAGCCAACGTCGCCAACGCCCGAACCGCCGCAATGACAGTTGCTGGCTGCATCGGGTGCGGCCAGGTCAGGCGCTGCCAGACCAGTACCTCACGTACCATCACGAAGATTCCTCCGGGCGGGCGTTCTCTGCCGCTTGCGCTCTGGCCTCGGTCTCAGCCAGGGCAATCTGGATCGCAGCACGCGCCAGCTTGCGGAAGTCCGGCTGCTCACGAAGCACCCCACGCACCGTCAGGTGGCGGTTCCGCCAGCGAGCCTCGGCCCGGCTCGGACTCCTTGATCCCTCTGGCTGAGATGGCCGACGCGAAGCACGCCGAGCCCGCTCGGCAGCCGCCGCACGGCGCTCCGACTTCAGTTCTGAATTCTTGTCAGGCTCCTCACTGTCCGACATCGTTGTTCTATATGTGTGCATGGGATACCTCCTTCCGCTTAGGTTTTGTGTTGGTAGTTGAATTGATACGTGATGAATTGATTCAACGATTCCTATTTGGTTATACGTTGAATTGATTCAACACACAATGACTTTGGCCTTTTCTACAACAGCGACTGGAACACGCTCACCGCAGACAATTCGTTGGCAAATTCGCATCGCAGAATTGGTGCTGTTGGCGTGTTGAAGGACCGCCGATCCAGGCGCTGGCGACGTGGTGGCGACCCTCACCATCTCCGCGGTCGCATCCAAAGCCACACCACCAGCCCCACGACGCCGAACCCGAGCAGCCATGGCCAGACCTGCGCCAGCAACCACGCCGCGCAGTACAAGGCGCTGGCTGCAATACAGATCCCGAGGCAGGCATCCATGAGTCGCTCGCCAATGCGAGCTGGTTCGTACTTCGACATGAAGGCTCCTGGTCTCCCTTCAGGGCGTTGAGGCACTCGGTCACTCGAACCGGTTGCGCCAGGACTGACCGGCGGCAGTGTTCATGGCCCGGCGGGCTTTGCGAGCCTCCATGCCAATCTCGGCATCTGCTGGCACTACCCGCTGGCGGAGACGCTGTTCGGCTCGGGCGGTAGTAGTGGCGGGATCTCCCAGAAGCCAGACCACCACACCAGCCACAGCGGCCAGAAGGAGCAGGACGACAATGAAGCCAGTCATGCTGACCACCCATTCCACGGTGATGAGGGGCAAGCCCTGTCACCGGGGTCGGGCTGTTCGAACCGGCGGAGTCGCGCTCTGAGTACTGGATCGCCATTCGCCAGCTCGTCGGCGAAGTGCGACACCTGGCCACGGACGGAGGCAGCGTGGGTTGCAAACTCGGCAGCGAGCGCATCCCTGTCTGCGTCGGTCAGGATGACCGTTGGCTCGCGGCGGATGCGGCGAGTGAACTCGCCCCAAGCGCGCGAGACCCAAGTGGAGATCTTGGCTCCGTATCTCACCGCGACCGTTATGCCGGCTGCGAGGCCGGTCAGACCAGAGATGCTTGCGACGGCTGCAACCGCCAGCCCGCTCACGACGGAAACTCCGAGCCGAAGTTGCGCTGGATACGACCGGCCTTGTCCACGAAGCCAACTTCGATGCGGGTCAGGACGGCGTCCAGAACGGGATCGCCATTGGCGAGCGACTTCCTGTACTGATCCAGATCGACGGCTCGCTCCATGATGCGTCCCGTCAGGGCCGCTTCGGCATCCACCTTGAGACCGTTGAACTTGGTCTCACGGACGAGGGCAGCGACAGCCCTCTGGTGGGTGCGTTCGGCACGAGAGACCAGGGGGCTAGCGCCCCTGCCTCCTGTGGCCCAGCGTTCGAGTTCGTTTGGCATGAGGTGCTCCTTCTTGACGGCGCCAGCCACGGTGGCTGGCTCATGAGTCGAGCGTGACCTCTGCCTCGGTCGGGCTCAATGACAGGAAACTGACACCCGGAGGCATCGGTCGCGGCAGGATCGAGGTCATGAGTCGAGATCCCCTTGGCGAGGAGATCGCCGCTGACCTGCTGTGGCTGCGTCGCCAGCGGGGTGACTTTGGCACTCGCTTGGCTCGTGCACTCCGGCTGATCGACAACATTGGCGGTGGCAGCCTGCGCAACACTAAGAACGAACTGGAGCGCATCCGCCGCACCCACGCCGCTGATCCAGACAGTGATGTGACGGCCTACTTCGCGTCCGCTGGCTACCGGACAACTGGGGACTCCTTAGACCAACGGCTGCGGGTGTATGCCAAGCGCCGACACGTAGTCGAGCGCACTGCTCTGCGGCGCAGCGACCGTGGTGCAGCGGCCATCTCACTGCTCCTGCGCGACCGGTTGCGGTACGCCAGACCTTGGGCGTACCTGATCGCCGTCCAACGTGAGACCACACTGACGGCGTTCGTCAGTTTCGTCGTTGAGGAAGGCACCACGATGAGCGAAGCCTCGATCTACGCCAACGGCGAGCGACTACAGGTTGCCGCCAATGTCCGCCGAGAAGACAACATGGCTCAGGATCGCCACTGGACGACGATCCCACCGATCCAGCTCAACCCCGAGGTAGACGAGGACACCCCGCTGGCCACGCTGACGCTCGCATGGGTGCCGCATGTCGCTCCCACATGGGAGCTGGTCACTCACTTCGCTGATGACCGGATCTACGGACGGTTCACTGTGGAGCCGGCTCCGACCGTGCAACTGGAGGTGCGTTGGTGGGATGACTTCGCGGCGAGCACGCGGGAGTGGCCGTTGGCTATGGGGAGGGTATAGGACCGTGCCCGGTAGCGACTGCTTCTCGACATAGAGCCGAAACCACCAACTCGGTGCCAAGTTTGTGATTGACTACCGCAGCGGACCAAACATTCGGTAGGTGACGGAGCCGCACGCGGTCAGTACTCGGCGAGAGGGGCAAGCAAGCTCATGCCCCAGTCTGTCGGCACCACGCGACTCTCCGGATTGCACAGGACGTGGCTCGCAGCAGCGGATCTGCCGAGACTTCAGGCGCACAACCGGTCCCCAAGAGAGTCATCGAATCGCTCGTCACCACTCTCAGCAATATACATTCTGACAAAGGGAAACCCAGCTCGGGCGGGCCGCTCAATAGAGCTTGCCCGAAGCTACTTTCCCAACTCGCGAATCTATGCTTTGCCAACTCGAAACAGCGACGTTTTAAGAGAACACCTTGGGGCCGCCCTGTACAGAGGAGCGCCGAATGCGCAGATCAAAGACAAAGTGCGCATCCAGGCCGCACCACCAAGCAGCTGGGGGCCCCTTGAGATATCGGCCAATGTTTGGGACATTCCCCAGAAACGAAATCTGGCGGTGGAGCACGCCCAGGAAATGAGCTATCCAACTATTGGGATGCTAGATGACGACATAGTACTTGACAACGAATCTACGGCTCACGCAATCGAGTCGCTATTGCCTCAGTACGCGATAGTCGGAGTGTCCTGCACCGGCCGCCATGATATGTCGGTAGTCGGAGAAAGCATCGCTGCGGTCACAAGCGCACGCGATCCGTGGCTCAGTGGAAACTGCGCCTTCTACAATCTTGAGATGCATAGGCCATACTTCGCTCCGATATACAATGAAGACTGGCTCACTTTCGCTGCCGCATTAGCAGTTCCTGTCCCCGTGTGCCTCATAGGCGGTGCTACCCAGTTGCCATTGTCAACAAATGAGTACCTTGGACGAGGAGCGATGCAAGAGCCCGGCGAAATTCTGGCAGACAGCGTGCTGGACATGTGGATTCGAGAAAACCAGTTCAGTCGAGAGCTGCTATCGGTAGATTTTTGGGAAAGTCGGGCCCTGGTGCGCAGACAACTGCTAGCCCAACTGCTTGCAAGTAATCCACCAGTCCATAGAAAGGAAGTCAAGGCGGCAGCGAAATCCCATCAAACCATAAGGTCCGCCGATCTCGCTTGCTTTGTTGAGAGTTGGACAAAGCGCGCAGGTGTTGTACTATCAGATAGAAGATATGGGGAGTTAGTCGCAAAATGAATAACGAACACGAAGTACAGATTAGAACCCCAGATGGCATTACCCTTTCTGGCGACTTGGGTCTCCCAACACAAGCACGTCCGTCGCAGGCGATCATCATGTGTCATGGCATCAGCAGCCACCGTGCTGAATATCTAGATATGTTTCCCGTGCTAGCTGAGCGTCTGATGAATCAAGGTGCGGCGACTCTCAGATTCGATTTCCGTGGCCACGGCGCGAGCAGTGGGCGTCAGCGCGACTTCTCTGTTGCAAGCCAGCTGGTCGACCTCCGATCGTCGGTAAGGTTCATGCGCGAACGTTTAGGCGACGTATCGCTCAGATTTATCGGTGTTAGTTTTGGAGCTGCACCAGGCATCATTTTGGATGCTACACGGCCTACATTCTCCCGTCTGGCCCTATTCGCTCCAGTGATTTCGTATATCGACACCTTTCTTCAACCGTCGACCGATTGGGGTAAGAAGAACTTCACGGCAAAGTCATTTTCCCGTGCTGATCAAGAAGGAGTTCTACTCCTTGATGGCGAGTTCGAACTAGGAGTGTCGCTGCTTGAAGAGCTTCATTCAGTCCGTCCAGAGATGTTTGTTTCGGCCGTCGCTGATCGAACACTGCTCGTCCACGGAACGAATGACTCATTGGTGCCCCTAGATTCAGCCCGGCGTCTCTCTAGAGACATTCCTCAGCTGCAAGTTGAGTTCGTGGAAGCAATGGACCACGGACTGTATGTCACTGGTGATCCAGAAGGTGAATCAGAGGCCTCGCGACGGATTCAAAGCGCAATCTACGATCAGATCGTTCGTCATGTCCTCGCATGAGCCTGTCGCAGTAGGTCAGTTCACGGCGATTGATGCCGAGAGTCGACCACTGATAGGTACCGGTCCAGGGGTCGGGTCGATCACGCCGCCGACCATTTTTGGGTCGAACGTGTGGATCGGTACACACGTCTTGATCCAACGCGGAGCTGAGTTCGGAAATGATTGCATCGTCGGTGACGGTGTGCGTGTTGAGAGTGGGGTCCGGGTCGGCAGAGGATCTCTCCTCACGTACCGAGCTCACCTGTGCGAGGGAGCCGAGATTGGAAGCGACTGCGTCGTCGGCGGCTTCGTAGGGGAACGCTCCCGACTTGGCGCTGGTGTTCGAATGTTTGGCCAACTCGTACACGGTCATAGGAATCCGACGCTGGGATGGGATAGTCCATCTGCCATGGAGAGTGGCCCCCTGGTCATGCAAGGAGCCACAATCTCCTTTAACGCGACAGTCTCGGGCGAAGTCTTAGTTGGAGAATTTTCCTACGTACTGCCCAACTCAGTCATTACTCGGGACGTCCCAGCGCGGCATATTGCCTGGGGGGCCAATCAACTTTGTCACTACAGCGAGTGGCCAGGTCGACTGGCTGCAAGCCCGCTCTTTGCGCAATAGATGGGTGTGGTGACTTTGAGTGTCGAAGAGCTAAGCAAACTAGCTCAGCTTGCTAGTCAACTTGATCCGGTTCTGACGATCGTCTCAATACTAGGGAGTGTCGCGACCCTTTGGGCAGCGGCGCCGAAGATTCGCAGGCGTTTTGTTTATCGGCATGTACGTCGGATTCTTGGAATCAAGGATGGCGATAAAGTGCTGGTGGTGTGTTCTGAGCTTGACGATCCATTGACGCGCCAAATGGTTGAGCCGCGTGAGTTCATCTATCTGATGAAGTACGGCGATCTTGACGCGTGGGTCGAGCTAATATTCTCTCTACTTCGTATCTACCCCAACATCGACCTTCACGTGATGTCGTCAGGCGAAGCGCTGTCGTCGAAGGTCGATCTTGAACATCAGATAATATGTATCGGTGGCCCGGATTATAACCTGTTGGTCCGACGGATTATGGACAAGGATGCCACCCGCATTAGGTATGGGTCTCAACAGGGAGCAAGTGGTGATGAAATAACGGTAGTTGATAGCGCGACCGGATCCGAATACTACTTCGAAGAGCTGGATCGTGACTATGGGTATATTGAACGAATTGTCAATCCATTTGACTCAGACCATCAGATCCTCTTGTTCGGGGGCTGTCACACAGTGGGTGTAACGGCGGCTACCAAGTTCATATCAGCCTTTGGGGAAGGTCGCGGGAAGGTCTCCAAGAAGACCTTGACCAATGCGCGGGCGCTATCGAAGGAATTGGGCAGGGCGAGAAAGAAGACTGCCAGGGAATTTTCGCTACTGATCGAGGCTTCCAAAGTTGGTTCATCAATCATGGCACCAGTGCGATCGGAAGCCGAGCTATTCGTTGCCATGAGGCCGAATTCTAAGAGATTGGGTTCGTGATGACGACTGATAGTCATATCGCGGGAACATCTCCACTTACGCTTCCTGAAGATTGCTCGACAGCAGTTCCGGTTGTGAGCGATGGTGCTGGATCTGTGAGCGTCGGACGGAACACTCACTTCGGCTATTCTGGCGCTCCCCTAATTGGCGACGGTTCGGTGCGATTGCATGCACGATACGAAGGTTCGAGAATCGGTATTGGTCAAGACTGTGAGTTTAGCAACAATATATCCATTGTTGCACTAGGGTTAGTGTCGATTGGCAATGGATGCCTGATAGGCAATGAAGTGCTCATCTTCGACTCCGATTTTCACGATGTCGCCCCTGAGCTGCGCGCAGACTTAGCCCGGCGTTCTTGGTCGGACGGGAAAGTAGGATCTGTAGTAATAGGAGATAATGTTTGGTTGGGAGCCCGCAGTATGCTACTGAGAGGGTCGGTGATTGGGGACGGGTCTGTTATCGCAGCGGGCTCGGTGGTTCGTGGAGAGTTTCCGGATAGAAGCCTCGTCGCGGGAGTGCCCGCTTCGTTGATTCGGAATCTATAGGAGCGCAGCCCCACACCTGTATTCGAGCCGAGAGGACCGGACATCGCCGATGCCTGTGAGACGGCAGGGACTGGTTGGCCAGGGCTGGTGTCACCGTGAATCGGTGAGCGTAGTCGGCTGCTGGCTCTAAGGTGAGCATCATGGCGGAATTGCACCTTCAAGCGGGAGACGATCACGTCGAGCGACTTGCCCACGAGAACGACCCGGTGCGAGCGGTCGTCGAGCTCATCTGGAACGCCGTCGATGCAGAGGCCAACGAGGTGGCCGTGACGTTGGCTCATGACGAGGTGCTGGGCGCGGTCTCCCAGGTGGTTGTCACCGATGACGGCCATGGCATCGACCAGGATGAACTCGAGGCAACGTTCGGCCGAATCGGTGGGTCGTGGAAGCGTCTGGTCAGCAAGACCAAGAATGGCAAGCGCGGGTTGCATGGTGAGCGTGGCGAGGGACGCCTCCGTGCCTTCGCGCTCGGTAACCAGGTGCGGTGGGTCAGCCACAGCATTGACACCGCCGGTGTGAAGCGTCGGGTCGAAGTGACCGGCACGACCGAGCACCGCGATGTCTTCGAATGGGAAGCGCATGCAACCGCAGACGGGGTGACCGGCACGGTCGTCACGGCGATCAACGAGGGCCAGAAATCCCTCGGTGTTTTGGAAACCGACAGCACCTTGACCATGTTGCTGTCCCACTTCGCCCCACTCCTCCTGAACGAACCGTCGCTCCGTATCTATTTTGCGGGTACGGCGCTGAACCCGTCGGACCAGATCGAGCGGAGCGAGACGACCGAGCTTCACTTCACCGACGAAGACGGTACGTCGCACCAGGCGAGCCTGCGGATCATCGAATGGAAGGGTGGCAAACACCGCGCGATTTACTACGGCCAGGATAATGAGCACTTTGTGCACGAAGAGTCCGCCAACGATGTCGAACCACAGTTTCGCTACTCGGCCTACGTCACATGGGCGGGCCTCGACCACGAAGCACTGTCCGTCCTGGGGCTCGGCGACATGGCTGGTGGTGCTGTTGGAGCACTCTGGACGGCCGCCCGCTCTGGCATCCGTGAGCACTTCAGCAACCGTCGTCGAGAAGGTCGGCGTGAACAACTTGCCAAGTGGAAACAAGACAAGGTGTACCCCTACAAGGAGGAGCCGAAGACCGCGACCGAAAAGGCTGAGCGGGCGGTCTTCGACGTCGTGTCGGGAGCACTTGCGCCGCAGATCCCGAGTCGTAACAAAGACTCCACACGAGTCATTCTGAGTTTGTTGCAGTCGGCGTTGCGCCAGGACCCGGAGACCTTGACGGTTCTCTTTCACGAGGTCGCCACGCTCAACCCGACCGATCGCGAAGCGTTTACGAAGCTTCTCCGGGAGACGACCCTTCCG
>JBOFLH010000467.1:0-4712 GCA_051657765.1 Nocardioides sp.
AGCCGCGGCGAGCTGGTCGCGGCCCGTGAGCTCGACGACCTCGACGACTTGGAGCGAGCCCGTCGGGTCTGGGTCCAACTCACCCAGAGCGTCGGGGCACGCCTCAGCTCTCGCTCCGGTTGGCGGTTCGTCCACGGCAGCAATCAGATGTCGCTCGCCAAGTACCTCGACGGGTACGTCGCCAGGACCGGACCAGTCGCCCAACGACTCCGTAACGTCTCCCTGGAATGCCGCCCCGCCGTCGAGGTGATCCGTGCGTACCAACGCCCCGACTGCCTGATCTATGCTGACCCGCCCTACCTCGGCGACACCCGCCACGGCACCCCGCAGTACGCCGACGAACTGCTCACCGTCGAGGAGCACCAGGCGTTGCTCACCCTCCTTGCCGACTCACCCGCACACGTCGCGATCTCTGGGTACGGCCACGATCTCTACCATGACAACCTCGCCGGTTGGCATGTCCACCGCTTCGCCGCTGCCGCCATGACCGGCAAGCCCCGCACCGAGGTGCTGTGGACGAACTGGTCACCTGAGGACATGCTCCCCTTCGAGATGCCTCTATGAACGTCCGGCCCTCTCGACCACCTGGATGTGGCCTCGCGCGCGCCTGCGCGCGAAGCGCCTCACTACGCCGACCCGGTGTGACCCCCCTCGATGTGCGCAAACTCGCAGGTCAAGACGGGGTCACACCGGTGCGAGCCACCCGCCCATCGGTGCGGCCAGGGTCACAGTCGTGTGAGCCCCTGCAGAACGGTTACTCGCGGTGACGCGGCAGGAGGGCGCAGATCCGCCGGAGAATGGGGAGCGGAAGCCTGCCAAGCCAGCGCGCCGACGAAGCACCGTCCGGCGTAAGCAGAGACAGCGCGGCACCATCGACAGGCTCCCGTCAGGCTCGCTGCGGGTGCGGGTCTATGCGGGCCGGGACCCGATCAGCAAACGCGAGCGTTACCTGACCGAGGTCATCCCGCCGACCCATGCCAATCCCGAGGCCGAAGCCGAGCGGATGCTTCGGGCCCTGATCGACCGAGTCGACGAGCACCGCTTCCCAACGACTCGCGCAACCGTCGATCATCTGATGGAGAAGTACCTCGACGGTTGGGACGGCAGCCGGTCGACGCTCAGTCGCTACCGAGAAGTCGCCCGACTCCACATCAACCCAGTGATCGGCGACCAGGTCATCACCAGGATCGACGCCGAGATCGTCGACTCGTTCATAGTCGAGCTCCGACGGTGTCGGGTGCATTGCGATCGGCGGGCGTCAAGGGTCGACCACTGGACCGGTCGACGCCACGACTGCGACGGGCGGTGTCGACGGCACGTGTGCCAGGGCCTGAGCCGGTGGACAGTCCTCAAGGTGTACTGGCTGCTGCATGCGGCGTTCGATAAGGCAGTGCGGACCTGGAAGTGGCTGGACCACAACCCGGTCTCTGACATCAGCCCACCGACTCCGCCGCCGTCGAAGCCGAACCCCCCGACCACCGAGCAGGCCGCGTTGATCCTGAACGAGGCGTGGCGGCGCGATCCGGGTTGGGGGTTCATGGTGTGGATGACCATGGTGACGGGGATGCGGCGAGGCGAGCTCTGCGGCGTTCGGCGCCATCATCTCGAGCTGGACCGGAGCGTGCTGATCCTGGAGAAGTCCGTCGGGGTCGAAGGCACCGAGGTCTACGAAACCGACACCAAAGACCACCGGCAACGCCGCATCGTTCTCGACGACCTCACAGTGAAGCTCGCCCGCGCCCACCTGGCGCAATGTGAACAGCGTGCCAACGAACTCGGGCTCACACTGGCGGAGGACATGTTCGTGTTCTCCGCGACGCCAGATCACTCCCAGCCATTCAAGCCGACCTCGGTCACCGACCGGTACCGACGGATGGCCGCAAAGCTCGGCATTAAGACCTCCATCCACCGACTCCGGCACTACTCCGCGACTGAGCTGATCGCCAGCGGCGTGGACGTCCGCACCGTGGCGGGCAGGCTCGGCCATGGGGGAGGCGGTACTACGACGCTGAAGGTGTACGCCGCCTTCGTCAGCGAGGCCGACCAACGCGCCGCCAAGTCGCTCTCACACCGGCTCCCGCGGCCGCCGGTGGAGTTCGACGACAACGACCACGTCGACATCGTCACCGAACCGGTGCCCCGCGGCCCCTACGACCGCATCGCAGCCGACCTCAAGGCGGCGATCCGCTGCGGCGCACTCCGCCCCGGTGACCAACTCCCCACCATCAAAGACCTCGCAGCGCGCTACCAGGTCGCGCCGAGCACCGTCCACCGCGCATTCGCGCTGTTGAAGGACGGCGGGCTGGTCATGGTCGCTCGTGGTCAACGAGCGACTGTGACCAGCCGTATCGCGAGTTGAGGCTCAGGAGGTTCCCCGCTCAACCAGATGTCGTTCCTCCACGTCTCCGGGGGGAATCAATCAAACAGATCCCCCCGACCATCAGCCCCTTCGCGACCCGGCAGGCATGCGCCCTGACCAAGTCTGCGAAACTCCCGCGCGCTTCTGGAGGGGCAGTTACGATTCAGGGGGTTTGTGGGAACTGGTCCTACGTACTTCTTCTCGGGATGAGGCAAAGTTATGGGTTTCCGCTTGATGTTGGTTTCCACAATGATGAGCGTGGTGTCGAGTCTGGTGGTGGCCGCTGGTCCTGCGCAGGCCGCGGATCCGGCGCCGAAGCCTGTGGTGGATGTTGTTGTGGTGGGTGACTCTTATGCGGCGGGTACTGGCGCTGGGTCGTACGAGGAGCCTCCTGGTTGTTACCGGTCACCGAGGAATTGGGCCGCCCGGTATACGGCGTGGTTGAACACTCAGGGGTATGCGGCGTCGTTGACGAACCGGGCATGCAACGGCGGTGTGCTGGACCACTTCGATAGCCCGAGATCGCTAGACAAATTTGATCCTCAACAACCAGGACGCTGTCTGAGGAGGTCCCCTGACGAACGGGTGAAGTTGGTTGATGGCCACTGCGAGTCCAGTCTTCTCCCGCAGGTGGAGGCCATCACCTCTGAGACGGATCTGGTGTTGATGACTTTTGGCGGTAACGACCTCGGGTTCGCAGAGATCGTCAAGTGGTGTTTCTCTACTATTGCGCAGGCGCCTCGGTGTCGGGATGCGGTGACTGCGGCGTTCGACACGCTTGTCTCTGAGCAGTTCCAAGCCGATTTGACGGCGGTCCTGAATCAGGCACGGGCACGGTTGCGGCCCGGTGCACGGGTGGTGTTCGCGGGGTATCCCCAGTTGATCAGTGAAGAACCCTATGTTCTCGGTGAATACGATGCTGGCACCTATATCCGAGATCTTGGTGTCATATTGCGTGGGAAGCAACGCGCCGCTGTTGAAGCTGCGAACACTGCTGCTGGGACGCCGTCTGTTACCTATATCGGTAACGTCATCGAAATGTTCACAACTCACGAACCACAGCCGTCCTCCAGGACGTCCAACCCTGATTCCTGGCTCTTCGAGATCTTCGGTGCCTGGATGATCGATGAGTGGTACCACCCCAACAACAAAGGCCAAAAAGCCTACGCCGACCTCCTCAAGCAATACCAAGATTTCGGAGCCACACCCGCACCCTGGCGTTCAATCACCGCCGGCGGCAACCATTCGTGTGGCGTGCGCGCGAACGGCACGGGCTGGTGCTGGGGCTACAACGATGAAGGGGAACTCGGTGACGGCACCACCACCGCGCCTCGTCCCACGCCGGTGCAGGTGAGCGGGCCTTGGGTCACCATCACTGCTGGCACTCGCCATTCGTGCGGAGTGAAAACGAACGGCACAGGCTGGTGTTGGGGCAAGAACAACTATGGTGAACTCGGCAACGGAACCGCCACTAATTCTCAGGTGCCGGTGCAGATTCCTGGAACCTGGAAAGCTATCACCGCCAGTTTTTATCATTCGTGTGGAGTGAAAACGAACGGCACGGGCTGGTGCTGGGGCAACAACAGTTACGGGGGACTCGGGAACGGAACCACCACGAGTTCTTCGGTGCCGGTGCGGGTGCCTGGGACTTGGGCCACCATCGCCCCCGGCAGCTATCATTCGTGTGGAGTGAAAACGAACGGCACGGGCTGGTGCTGGGGCAACAACAGTTATGGGGAACTCGGGAACGGAACCACCACGAGTTCTTCGGTGCCGGTGCGGGTGCCGGAGACTTGGGCTACGATCACCGCCGGTGGTGGCCATTCGTGTGGCGTGAAACCCGACGCCACTGGCTGGTGCTGGGGCAACAACAGTTACGGGCAACTCGGGAACGGAACCACGACCAACTCTTCGGTGCCGCTGCGGGTGCCGGAGACATGGGCCACCATCACGCCCGGTGGCAGCTATTCGTGTGGCGTGAAACCCGACGCCACTGGTTGGTGCTGGGGCAACAACAGTTACGGGGAACTCGGAAACGGCTCCACCCTTACCTCCTACGTGCCGACGCCGGTCTCCTAAACCATCTGATCAGCTCAGTTTGGCTGTTCATCGCCAATGCTCAGCGTGCCATGAGTCGTGACATGAACTAACGACAAACCACGGGGATGGGCGTGCCCAGCGGGGCCAGCGGTGCGACCTCTGCGCCTGAGGAGGGCCTAGAGAACCGGTCTACACGCCCTTTCACGGCGGTAGCACGGGTTCGAATCCCGTTGGGGGTACCACCGCACCACCAGCCCAATCACGCCCCTGGGCAAACCTCTGTTGGGCCGCGCGCTTGCGGCAAGCGCGAGTT
>JBOFLH010000468.1:0-3351 GCA_051657765.1 Nocardioides sp.
GGACGATCTGGTGGCGGTCGACCAGCTCGTGTAGATGCAGCTCGAACTCGGTCTCGAAGGTGCCGATCATCTCCTCGGCCGGGATACACGAACACAACGCCCGCACCCACGTGGTCTTGCCCGACCCCTGCACCCCAGAAACCACGATGCTCTTCCCAGCCCGGACCGCCGCCGCCAGAAAGTCGGCCAGCACCGGGCTACACGCCCGCCGCTGGTAGACCATCTCGGCCATCGACACCTCGATCAGCCGGTGCCGGCGGATCACCACCGAAGTGTGCGCGGTCACCCACGACGCCGCCGCCAACCGTGCGCCACCCGGCAGGCGGAGATGCAGACCCGGCCTCGCCTCGGTAAACGGGCGGTTCTGCCGAGCCCCCAGATACGCCAGGAACTCCCGCAGCTCGTCCTCGGAATCGGCGATCGCCGGACCCGCGGTCAGGGTGCCGTCGGTTTTCTCCAACCACACCGAACACTCCTTACCGCGGGCGATCACGATGATGTTCTCGACCTCGTCGTTGTCGACCAACGGCTGCAAGCGACCCAACCCGAACAGCCCATCGAACAACGCCGTCTTGAGCGCGGCCTCCCTGGCCGGCGACCAGGCCGGCTCCCCCGCCGAGACCAACCGCTCGGCCTCGGTGCGGATGAACTCCTCAATGATCTCCACACCCAACTGCTCGCGGACCTCATCGGATGCGGTGGTGCCTTCCTTGTCCTGGCGTGCCACCAGCCGGGTCGAGACCTCTCCGCGATACCGCGCGACCAGATCCCAATCCAGGTCCACCCCCCCGCCACTGAGGCCATCGGCGGCGGCTTCTCGGGCCACCAGCGGCCGTAACCCGGTCCCGGGCAGGTGCCCGTTGCCGGCCACGGTGGTGTGGGCGAACATCGGCAACGCGGCCGGATCCTCCTCCCCCACCTCCCCCACCGAGGGTGAAGGTGGGTGTGGTGTGGGGGTGGCGGCACCGTTGGCAGGAATAGCCGTCCTAGTGGTGGTGCGTGGTCGTGCGAACCGGGAATGTTGGTCGCGGTCAGTCCCCGAGGTCACCTCCGTCTCTGTCGACCTGTCGGGAACCTCCTGTCCGGTCCTTCTCACCGGCCCCCACCCCCACCACTGCCGGTGGGTGCCAACGCGGCCCGGTTCGCGGCCAACAACCCCTCCACCGATGCCGCCGCAGCCCCATAGATACGCGTCGCGGCCGCGTCGAACTTGCGTGGTTCTCGGGCGCCGTGTGAATACACCTCGGCGACCTCGGGGTGCCAGCCGATGGAGTCGACCACCGGGATCCGCAACGCCTTGGCCATCTGCCGTGCCGTGTACGGGCGGACACGCGGTACCACCGACCGGCGGGCGGGCCACCGGCCGGACTCGTCGACCATCAACAACCCAAGCCGACCCAACCCACCGACCTCGTCGAACTGGGCCCGCAAACTCTGCGCCCACGACCGGGCTCCCGCCAACGCCGGCAACGAGTTCCGGGTCACCAACAACATCACATCGGCAGCGGCTACCAGCGGTTGCGGCCACCCGGCCAGGCCCAGCCGGCCCGCATCCACGATGACATCCTGGCCGCTGCGCTCCATCGCCTGCAGCCGCGCCGTCAACGGCTCCCACAACCCCACCAAGCTGGGGGCCTGCTCATGGCCAAGAATCCCCGGCAAGAACCACGCCGAACTCTCCGCCGGCGCCGACGGATCCAAAATCAGCGTCTCCCGCACCAGCGCCGCATCCAACGAATCGTCGCGTTGCGCCACCGCCAGATTGATCAACCCGCCGCCGCGTTCCCGGGCGCCGCGGAAGAACCCAGCGAACACCGCCGACGCTCCAGTCGGGTCCGCGTCGACCAGCAACACGTGACGGGGCCAGTTCAACGTCAACCCCAACGCAGCCGTGGTCACCCCCGGTGACCCACTGGCCGAGGCCACCACGATCAACGCCACGACTCAACGCTCCCGAGCATCTAACACCAACGCGACCCGCCCAGTTGCCGCACGAGCCGCGAGATCCGGGGCCTGCTCCTGGGGCACCGAGACATCGACCACCGTCTCGCCGGTCTCAGCCACCACACTCACACCCACCACCGTGGCCTCGACCGACACCAGGTCGGTCTTCTCAGACACCTCCCCATCCTCACCAGGAGTAGTGACCACCCGCACCACATCACCGGCATACAACCGCTCCGACGGCATCTGCGCCGCGGTCAGGCTGATCCCGACCAGCGACTCCCCCGCCGCCGGTACCAAACCCTCCGTGGTTGCCTGCTCGGTCAACAACGTCCCCGACCACAAATCCACCGCAGCCCGACTACCCTCCACACTGGTCCGTTCACTCCCAGCCACCGGACTCAACGCAGGATCCACACTCACCCGCACCACCCGAAGGTCCTCAGCGCCGATCACCTCACCGCGGGCCACATCATTGGCCACCACCAACACCTCACGGGTGTCATTGACCGAGACATACACATGCGCCCCCAACAACGCGCCAGCTGCCACCAAGGCCGCCATCAACGCAAACAACAACGGCCGACGCCGTACCTTCACCGCCCGTGTCGGCGGTGCATTGTCTGTCAGGGATGCCTCACGGCGGGACGTGGCATCAGCCGTGCCGGTCGACATCAGCTCCGCGTCCTCTCCTCGTACGGCGACCACGTCGGCAGCACCGCAGGAGCGTCTCGATGCACCTGTATTCCTCCCGACTGGCTTGGTAGGAACCGCAATTGGCTCCATGACTGCCTATGGCAAGAGGTCGCCGCTGGGCGATCACGAGTCCGAACTTGATCCAAGGGAATCGGGGCCTCTGCATACCTATGCCGTGATCCGAAGAGACTGGCTCGACGCTCAATAGATTGAGGGCCAGCGGAGTTCAGCCCACACCGAACTGAGCCCCACTGCCTACGCATCGCGGCTCTTGCGAGCGCTGGTGGGTCGCGGTGGGTTCGTCGAAGCGGTCTCAGGTCCGCTTCGGCGTACTCTCCCCCCGGGCGTCTCGTTGGGCAACGTAGGTGCCTGGAGCGCCATGGCCTCACGCCACAAGAGACAGCCCAGCCCGCATGGACAGGAACAGTCCACCAAGTGCGGATCACTCTCACGACTACCCCCCCGAATCGGCGCGTGCCTCAGGTTTGGTCGCGGGCTACGTCGCGTGGGGCTGGCGGTCGTTGCTAGTGTGAAGAGCCGACGAACCCGGACTAACTGTCAGCTAAACTTCCGATATCGAGAGTAACTACAGTTAGGTTGCTGCGCAACCGTTGGTCAAAGATTCGGGTCTACTGAACCAGCTGGAGAGTGATGGCCGAGGACCGTGGCGTGCCCCAACTGGCGGAACGTCTCAGCGACTTGTTCGCTCGG
>JBOFLH010000469.1:0-4633 GCA_051657765.1 Nocardioides sp.
GAGTTGCTGCTGGTGGACGGTGCCATCTATGTCAAGTCACCTGGCCTCAGTGACGGAAAATACATCAAGACCGACCTCGACGATCCCCGCAACCCACTCGGGTCGACCCTCACCGGGCAGATCGACCCGCGCGAGCAGGTCAAGAACATGCAAGACGCGATGAAGTCGGTAACGTTCGAAGGCGCCGACGACGTCAATGGCGAGGAGCTCCAGCACTATGTGGTGGTGCTGGACGGCAGCAAGCTACCCAATCAGGACGGCATCACGATGCCCGAGGAGGTTGACTACGACGTGTGGTTGGACGACGCCAACCTGTTGCGTCAGCTGGCGATCAACATCGGCGGGGTGGCGATCACATCGACCATCTCCGACTGGGGCAAGGACGTCACCATCCGGGCGCCTAGGGCAAACCAGATCCTGAACCTGCCGTCGTACTAGATGCCGGGCGTGCGCCGCGCCCCGGCGGTGCGAACTCGGCGGCGCCGCCCAGCCCGCGGTGCCGTCTCCGGTGCTAGCCGGGCGTTACCGGCCGCGCATGTTCCCGCGCATCCCCTTCATGCTGGTCGGCACCGGCCCCTTTGGCATCGGCACGTTCGAATGGGTGGCATCCATCGCCTTGAGGCGGGCCAGCAGGACGGTGATCTCGGCGGGCTTGACGAGTCGGCCGAGGCCGGTCACGTGCTTGACCAACTTCGGGAGCGGGACCTCGCCGTCGGCGTTGCCGCAGAACACCTCGTGGATCGGCGTCTCGCTGGCCACCCGCTCATGGCGCCGGCGCTCGGCGATCATCAGAGCACGCAGCCGACTGGTGGTGCCTTCACCGACCAGCACGATTCCCGGCGGGCCGACCGCCCGGTGGATCACGTCCTGCTGCTTGTTGAAACCGATGGCCGGAGTGACCTTCCAGGCGCGGCCGAGCACCTGCAAGGCGCCGGCGGCGGCACCGGTCTGACCGTCCATCTGGTGGTACATCGCGCGCTGCGCTCGCCGGCCGAACACGATCAACCCGGCCATCAGTCCGAGGAGGAGCCCGCCGACCACCATGAACACCCAGTGCAGCCAGCCCGATCCCGGCAACAACCAGAACACCAGCACGCCGATGGCAGTGCCCAGGGCCGCCGCACCGAGCGTGAACAAGGCCAGCCATCGGTCGGTTCGGCGAGCCATCCGATAGGTCTCGCGCATTTGCTTGATCCGGCCCATCTTGGCCGCCGGGTTGGGTGTCGACATGGTGGGTTCCTAGTTCGTGGGAGACAAGAGTCGCGCTTCGCTAGCCTGACGGTACAGCCGACCGGCTCGGTACGACGAACGCACCAGCGGGCCGGACAACACGCCCGAAAATCCGATCTCGTTCGCCTCTTCGGCCATCTCGTCGAACTCCTCGGGTGGCACCCATCGCGCCACCGGATGATGGCGAGCCGACGGGCGCAGGTATTGGGTGATGGTGATCAGTTCACAGCCGGCGGCGTGTAGGTCGGCCAACGCTTGGGAGACCTCGTCTCGGGTCTCACCCATGCCGAGAATCAGGTTGGACTTGGTCACCAGCCCGAACGCGCGGGCTTGGGTCAAGACCGCCAGCGAGCGGCGGTAGCTGAACGCCGGCCGGATCCTCTTGAAGATCCGGGGCACGGTCTCCACATTGTGCGCCAACACCTCGGGCCGGGACTCGAACACCTCCGCCAACAGCTCCGGCTCACCGTTGAAGTCCGGGATCAGGTTCTCCACCCCGGTGCCGGGGTTCAGTCGGTGGATCGCACGCACCGTCTCGGCATACAACCAAGCCCCGCCGTCGGGGAGGTCGTCGCGGGCCACCCCGGTGATGGTGGCGTACCGCAAACCCATGGTCCGCACCGACTCGGCAACCCGACGGGGCTCGTCTCGGTCCAGCGGCTCCGGCTTGCCGGTATCGATCTGACAGAAGTCGCAGCGCCGGGTGCATTGGTCGCCACCGATCAGGAACGTGGCCTCCCGGTCCTCCCAGCACTCGTAGATGTTGGGACACCCGGCCTCCTGACAGACCGTGTGCAGGCCTTCGTCCCGCACCAGGGCGCGCAGGGCCAGATAGTCCGGCCCCATGGTGGCCCTGGTCTTGATCCAGGCCGGCTTGCGTTCGATCGGCGTCTGGGAGTTACGCACTTCCAGGCGGAGTAGCCGTCGACCTTCGGGAGCTGGGGCAGTGGTCACGTCGGCCAACTCTACGCGGCGGTGGTTGCTCGTCGAATCGGCCGACACCCGAGCGTCACCACCAGGTTACGGAATCTCACGACGCCGGAAGGACCACCAGGACAAGCCAACGGCGAGCAGGCCCAGCGGGCCGAGGAACCGAACGCCTTCGGCGAGTGTGAGGACTTGCTCGGGGTCACACTTGGGGCCGCCGCTGAGGTCGGGACACAACGAGTAGTCGTAGTACTGCTTGCCGTCCACCATGATGCCGGTGAGGTTCGTCGCCAGGTCCCACCGTCCGATTCCGGCGACCGGAATCAGCGCCACCAGGATCGAGCCGACGACGGAGACCGCGAACAGCAAGCCCAAGGTGGCGACCGTGTTACGGAACAGCATGGTGATCGCGTAGCCGCCGACCGCGGCGGACGCGGCGAGCAACACCGTCCTTCCGGCATCCCAGCCGATAGTGCGCCACAACGCCTCCGGTGTGTCCACCCCGCGGGTGCCCATCACCCACCAGATGAACACCCAGAACGCACCCAAGGCCAGCGTGGCCACCACGGCACTGGTAAGCAGCACCGCGACCGCCTTGGCCAGCCACACGCGTCCGCGCCGGGTGTCGAAAAGCAACTGGTTGCTCATCGAACCGCTGTTCCAGTCGGCACCCGCGTAGGTGGCACCCCCAACAATCAGCAGCGCCAGCACGATGTAACCGACAATGAATGTGGTCTCCAGGGCTCTATCACTCACCGTCCAAGGGATCCGGCCGACGTAATTCTCCGCCGAGCCCACCAGGACCTCTTCACACGTCTGCGGGTCGGATCCGTTGCCGTCGCCGAGAAAGCCTTCCGGGTCCTTCTCACATCGAGCGATGTCCTTCTGCACCTGGGGATCGGTCCGTATCCGGTCCACCTGGGCTTGCGCCTCGGCCAGGTCGCTGGCGGAAATCGGCCGGGAGTCCCACCACGCGGCGGCGGCAACCAACCCCACCAGCACGAAGACGCCGATCACCAGCAACCGGATCGCCCGCCGCCAACGAACCCTGGTCAGCTCGACCCTCAGCAGCCGTATCATCGGGCACCCACCCGCGAGCCGGTGCCCAGCTGATCGGCGGAGGTGAGGTCCAAGAAGATCGTCTCCAGATCGGCACGCACCCCGGTGAGCTCACTGAGCCAGACACCGTGTTCGGCCAGCGTGCGGTTGATGGTCACCGGCGTCGAGTCGGTCTCGACCCGCACTGTGTCGGCGGTCTGAAAACAGGACAGGCCCGCCCCGATGAGGATCCCGGCGGCGCGAACGGCCTGATCGGCGTTCTCCAGGCGCACGTCGTACGTCGTGGTGCCGCCGATCAGATCGTCGACCCGGCCGGAGGCGAGCACTCGCCCGTTGCCGATGATCGTCGCCGACTCACACACCTGTTGCACTTCGGCCAGAATGTGCGAACTCAGCAACACCGTGACCCCCGAAGACCCCAAGGACCGGATCGTGTCCCGGATTTCGGCGATGCCGGCCGGATCGAGCCCATTGGTGGGTTCGTCGAGAATCAGTAACGACGGTTCCTTCAACAGTGCCGCGGCGATGGCGAGCCGCTGCTTCATGCCCAGCGAGTAGGACTTGTACCGGTCGAGTTCGCGGCCGGTCAGACCCACCGTGCCCAGCGCAGACCGGACCTGCTTTCGGGAGGCGCCGATCGACCGAGCGAGCAGTGTGAGGTTCTGTTTGCCAGTGAAGTTCGGAGAGAACTTGGGCGACTCGACCACGGCGCCGACCCGGCCGATGACCCGGGGGAGCCGGCGCGGCACCGGTTCGCCGAACAGTCGCATGGTGCCCGAGGTGGCCCGGGCCAGCCCCAACAACATTCTGATCGTGGTGGTCTTTCCGGAACCGTTGGGTCCCAGGAAACCATGCACGCCGCCTACGGGGACCGCGAGATCAAGGTCCTCCACCGCCACTCGAAGTCCCCCACGTCGAGTGCGGAACTCTTTGCACAAGGAATGGGTCTCGATCACCAGATCGCTCATTTGAAGCAGCATGCCACAACCACGGTGCCGTTCGACGCCAACGCACCGGGCGTGGGCCCTACCGAGCTGGTGTGAGCAGGTCGATCCCGCGCGGTGCCGAAATGGTGGCTGGATTGCCGGGCGCCGGCAGGTTCAGCGTCTTGGCGTAGGCCGTCCAGGCCAGCAGCTCGCCCAGATGACGTTCGACCGAGCCCAGCACATCCTCGGTGCGTACCGCACGGCCCAGTTCGCGCGTCAACGAGGTCACCCCGGCATCGGCGATGCCACACGGCACAAACCGGTCGTACCACGCGAGGTCCACGTCACAGTTCAAGGCGAAGCCGTGGGTGGTCACCCCGCGGCTGACCCGGATGCCCAATGCGGCCACCTTCCGTTCCGGGCGGCGGACCGGATCGGCTGGCTCGGCGGCCAGCCAGACTCCGCTGCGTCCGGCCACTCGGCCGGTGGTC
>JBOFLH010000470.1:0-2127 GCA_051657765.1 Nocardioides sp.
AAGTGATCCTAGGAGTGTCAGAGGCGTCAAGGGAAATCGGAAAAGAATCCGACGACGACGGAGACAGAGCCATCGATGCGGCCAAGAACCTAGTTGACAACCTAGAGGTCGGCGACATCCCCGTAGCCTTCGAGCGAACTTCGCCCACCACGCTACTCGACTTCCTTGGTTCTCAGACCGTCCACTCTGGTCGGCGCAGAACCGTCCTTCTATTTGACGACGCTGCCCATGCATTCTCGGCGCAGCAACAACGTGAGTTTTTTGAAATCTTTCGACAGTTGAGAACCAGATCGGTTGCGCCTAAGGCCGCCGTCTACCCTGGGGTCACCAATTATTCAGCCAATATGCATATGGGTCATGACGCCGAATTGCTTGAAGCCTGGTGTGGGCTAGACGATTCGTCGCTCCTTGAGGTCATGCAGTAGGTCCTTGATATCAGTTTAGCCGAAAAACTTAAGTCAGAATTTCACGGTGACCGAGCCGACTTGCTGCACTATCTTGAATTAGCTTCGTTCGGGTTGCCTCGTAGCTTTCTCAACATGATCCAAGGGGTGCTCGAGTACGATGAAGACGATGAAGGTGGCGGCAGCTATTCGTCGCCAACTAGACGAAAAGCTGACACGGCAATCACCAAGAATGTGGCGAACGTCAGGCAGGTATTCGAGAGCACAGGTGAAAAATTCCTTGATACTCCAATCTCATCGCCGAAGGGCGTAAGCTCGAGGACTCGTTCCTGGCAGCTCTGCGCGAGTTCAACTCAACTAAACGGATCGGTTTGAAGGCGTGTACGGTCGGGGTCCGAAGGGCCGCTTGCGAGAGAATCTCAGCAGGTGGTCGACTTCATGGCATATGCTGGAGTGATCCGTCACATTGACTCGCAATCTCGTGGTAGCGCCGGAGTCTACAAGCGATATAAAATACACGCAGGCTTCATGATCGCGCAGAATTCGCTAGCTTTAGAAGAAATCCTAGCGCGCGCGACATCGTTCGTAGCTTCACCACGAGACCTCCTGCAGCTGTAGTCCGCGGTAAAGCTGAGAGTTTCCGGAGACAATTACCGAGACAACTGCACTTTCAACCTCACTCCCTGCGGGAACTGCGGTACCGCGCGGGTTAATTAGGACGCGCAGTTCTGTATGAAGTGCGGCAAGCCGCTGGCAGACAAATCAATCTGTCGTGAGATGCTCCAGCGGCCAATATCTGATCTTCCACTCTCGTTGCGAAAGATTGAAGCCTTGGGAAAACTAAGTTGCGCACTGTCCAGGATGTACTGCTCGACGTTGAGTACAAGGAGCTGCTGCGTGGACACTACGTTGGCCCGGTGTGGGCTAACGAATTTATTCGACAGCTGAAGAGTATGTCAGTGTCTAGTCGAGATTCGGTGCGGGTATGCGGTATCAGTTCCAATGCCGACTTTGACGTGACGGCCGCATGTCAACCGCATTCTGTGGGATATTCTAGCGCGATAGATGAGTACTATGGTGCCGCGGAGGGGATTACACTGGTAGGGAGGCTGGCGCTATTGGAAGAACATCAGGTGCTCGGCTGATTGCTACTTCTCGGTCATGTTAGTGCCGCAGAGACTTCGTTAGAACGGTTCTAGTTCGTCTTCTGCGGATCTGCCCATACTGTCGCAAAATTGCTGGAGACCAGCACCTACCGTTTTCTAGGATCGAGTACTACGATTCAACTGAAGTGGCCCACGGCTTGTTCGATGGGATCAGTCTCGCCGGCGGGCCCGAGATCCGGGAGAATGTGAAGAAGCTCACCCGGTTCGACATTCCCACTGGGTCCGCCCCTGAATGTGGTGCTAGCTAAGTTTGACGATTTATGCCATCTGCGGCACGCAACAGTCCACTGTCATGGTGCAATTAGTGCCGCAAGCGCGGCGGCCCTGGGCGTGGCAGCAGGAAGTCAACGGCTTGCGGTGTCCATCGATTTGCGTCGCGTTCACGAGGCCGCGGCTGTGTGCAGAAGCCTGGCGCGAGAGCTAAATCAATTTTATTCCAGCGAACTTTCAAGAGATGGCGCGACGATGGGAGATTCAGTAGAGACTACACGGAAGATCGAGATCTTTTCCTGCGCCTCTATGAGGTATTCAGAAGCCGCACGGACGTCACATTTGAC
>JBOFLH010000471.1:0-2325 GCA_051657765.1 Nocardioides sp.
AAGCCTTCCTCGAGTCGGGCCAGTTGCCTAGCGCCGACGTTTGACCGGGCTGGCTGCCCGCGCCGTGGACGTGAACCCGGAACCTCCGTGGAGGGGTCATTCGGCGACCAGGAACCGCCTGAGGCGCCCCTGACCGGCGCATATGCCGCCCCTGTAGCGAGTCCCAACGGCGAGGCGACCGGTGAGGCAGCTCGGCCCGCCACCTCTGGGCTTGTGCCGCCCATTCGATGGATAGTCGGCTCATCGGCGTCGCGCAGACGGCCGTTCACGAGGCGGCTCCGGGTCGTACCCGACCAGGCACGTCGCCTGGACCATGAGGCTGACTGTGGTCTGTCGATCCTGTCGATTCCGTTGATTTCTGCGCGTAGAGGAGTCCGAGCAGGTCGGCTTCGACCTCATCGAGCGGTTGCCCATAGCGGGTCGCGGATTGGGTTCGCAGCACGTCCGCGTTGCGTAGTGGCTTGCTGAGTGGCGTCGTGGTGAGCGACATCCAGTCCGTCGCTCGACCACTGGCGCTGAGCCGTGCGTACGTCTGGAAGGCACCGAGCCGCTGGAAGTCCTCGGCTACCAGCACGCCAGGTCGCGACGCAGCGATTGCCTTGGCATCGCTGCCACTGAGCTGGAAGCACAGCTGTGACTGCACGTTGGCGGCCACCGCTTCGCGGAGCGCTTTCGGGAGTTGGCCGAGGTGTTGGTGGGCCAGCGTGAAGCCGACACCAAGTCCGCGAGCTTGAGCGAGAGCATCGGCGATGTCACCGGGTAGGCGGACGTAGTCCTGCATCTCATCGACGACAACCGATACCAGATGTCGCAGTTCTGGCGACGTCCCGGCTCGTCCGAGAGCGGCTTGCCAGAGCAGCCCGACGACGAGAGAGCCGAGGAGTTGCGCGCCCTCGCTGCCGAGCGACCCCTTGTTCAGGCTGACCAGCAGGATGCGACGCTTCGTGAAGACTTCTTGAATCCGGAACTTCGGCTGCCGTTGCCCGAGCACCGCCCGGAGGCCGGGTCGGAGCAAGATGGGGCGGAGTTTGTTCATGAGCGGCGCGATCGCTGCCTGGCGCTCAGCCTCCGAGATTGATTCGTACCAAGCCCAGAAGGTGCCCAGCCCCATCGGATCGGCCTTAGCGATTCGCCCCACCACCGAACGACGGAAGCCGTCATTGGTCAGTAGCAAGGGCACCATGACCAGACTGGTAGCCGGGTCGTTGGGTGTCAGAGCGGAGCGTCGCGCCAGGGTCAGCAGGCAGGAGTGCAGGATGTCCTGCGTCCGGGGACCCCACGCGTCGGCGTACAAGGAGTGCAGCACGCCGAGCAGATGCTCTGCCAGTAGATCTGCCTCGGCAGGGTTTCGAGCGGCCAACGCTCCGATGCCGACAGGGGCGTCACCGGATGGATCCAGCACGACCACGTCGTCCAGGCGGCTTTCTGGTATCCGGGCCAGCAAGTCTTCGACCAGATCCCCCTTCGGGTCGATAACCACCACGCTGCGACCCGCTGCCATGTCCTGCAGCGCCAGGTTGGCCAGCAGCGTCGACTTGCCAACGCCAGTCGGGCCAAGCACATGAAGGTGGCGCAGGCTGTCCGTGGTTGGCAACCCGATGGGCTGGCCGTCCACCGCTGATACACCCAGGCTGCGCCCACTGCGCGTTACCCGTCGCGGGACTGGCAGCAGCATCGGGTGCGGCGAAGCCACACCTGGTAGCTGCGTCTCAGGATCGACAGCGATGGGCCACGCCAGCAGCGCCGCAACTTCTGTCACACCTAGCCAGAGCGGCCACCACAGCGGCGACCCAGCCCGCTTGAACCGACCAACGGACATGCGCCGCAGGTGCAGCCGTACACCGGGGGCTTCCAGGCCACGCAACCCAGCCAGCACACCGCCGACCAGCATGCGCTCGCGACTCACACTGGCCGCGTCTGCCCCGATGCGGATGTCGCAGCCGAAGCGATGCTCACTCAGCTTGGTCTGCACGCCACGTCGGGTTGCGACCTCGACCTCGCTACCCACAACACGCGGCGTCGAGCGAGCACCCAGGATGACTTGCAGAGTGACTGACTCGTCACGTCCAGTCGACGCCAGTGCCGCCAACACCGACCGCGTGGCCGGCTCTACCTGCGCGGTCGCCAGCGGCATGCCGGACGTCCGTGAAGTGCGCAGCGACGCCGCTGTTTCCACGCTCCGGACACCTGATGTGGATTCATGCCGCAGACCCGCCATGTGGGTGGACAACGCCGCGACCACTCGCGGCAAGGCGTGCTCATCCGCCCCGATACGCCACGACACCACCCCGCCAGATCCAGTCGCTTCCAACACGATGCGCGGCT
>JBOFLH010000472.1:0-6716 GCA_051657765.1 Nocardioides sp.
TGATCGTCGATGCCTCACCCAGACCACTTGGCCCGCCATCGACTATCACCGTCACGGCCTCACCCAGCATCTCTTCGGCCTGCTCAGCCGAGCGTGCGGCCGGCCGGCCGGTGAGATTCGCCGAGCTCACCGCGAGTGGGCCGGTGCGCGCTAGGAGGTCAAGCGCGATCCGATGATCGGGCATGCGAATGGCCACCGTTCCCCTGGTCTCGCCGAGGTCCCACTGCAGCGAGGGCTGCTGCCGGCACACGATCGTCAACGGGCCGGGCCAGAACATCTCGACCAGGGTCTCCACGTAGTCCGGGATGTCGGTCGCCAGGGCCTTGAGAGTGGACACGTTGTTGACCAAGACCGGCGGTGGCATCTGCCGACCGCGCCCCTTGGCGTCGAGCAACATCTGAACGGATTCCGGGTCGAAAGCATCGGCGGCGATGCCGTAGACCGTGTCGGTGGGCATCACGATCAGTTCGCCCCGGTGAATCGCCATCGCCGCCGCCGCGATGGCGGCCGCCGCCGCGTCCTCGTCGCCAGTGGGATATCTCATGGCTGCCATGCCGGTTATCGTGCCAGCTTCGCGGTGAGGAAGCGCGGTCGACCTGCCAGATCGAGATGATCGCGCACATTGTCCCATCGACCGCCGGCAAGGAAGATCGCCTGCGCCAACCCGCCTTGCGCATCAGCGTGCTCGACTCCGATGACGCCACCACGCCGTAGCAAGGTCGCGGCTCGAGTCTGGAGAACCCGGATCGCGGCCAGCCCATCTTCGCCCGCGAAAAGGGCCAGCTCGGGATCATGGTCACGCGCCTCGATTGCCACCGACTCCCAGGCGGTCAGTGGGATGTACGGCGGGTTGCAGGTGATCACGTCCACCGTGCCGTCGAGTTCTCCCACCGCCTCGGCCATATCTCCGCGGATGAGCACCACGTCGGTTCCGGCTAGATTCCTCGCGGCCCACTCGTGCGCCGACTCGCTCAATTCGACGGCGTACACCGTGGCATGGGGAGCTTCGTGCGCGATGGCCTTGGCGATTACGCCGGATCCGGTACATAGATCGACGACGACCGGGGCGTCGAGTTCGTGGCAGCGGTCTATCGCCCAGCCCGCCAACAGCTCGGTTTCCGGGCGCGGCACGAAGACACCCGGACCGACCGACACGTCAACGTAGCGGAAACTCGCCACCCCGGTCAGGTGTTGCAGAGGTTCGCGCGCAATCCGTCGAGCTAGTAGCGCGTCGAACTCGGCGACTTGCGCGGCGGTCGGCGGCGATAGCGACCCAGCGGCGCGCCCAGTCAGCATGGCGCCTCGATCGATGCCCAGCACATGGGCCAGCAATTGTGCCGCGTCGTGCTCCGGGCTGGCCACGTCGGCGGCCGCCAACCGCTGCGCGGCGGTAGCCAGTAGCGCCGAGAGGTCACCCGCGACACCCCAGCGGTCACCGCTCAGTGCCCCCGCCGATCGCCCCGCCGATCGCCTGGCCGATCCCTCAGAGGTCATCTCGGGCCGTCATGTCGGTTCTCCGATTGCCCCCAGCCGATCCGCGAGGTCAGCTGCGACACACGATTCGATCACCGGAGCGAGGTTGCCGTCCAACACCTGATCGAGGTTGTACGACTTGTAGCCGATGCGGTGATCCGATATCCGATTCTCCGGAAAGTTATAGGTCCGAATCCGCTCCGAGCGATCCACCGTACGCACTTGAGACTTCCGCGCCTGACTGGCCTCGGTGGCCGCCTCCTCCTGCGCGGCCGCCAACAAACGAGCTCGCAGAATTCGCATCGCCTGTTCCTTGTTCTGCAGTTGACTCTTCTCGTTCTGGCAACTGACCACGATTCCGGTCGGCACGTGAGTCAGGCGCACCGCCGAATCGGTGGTGTTGACGCTCTGGCCGCCAGGACCGGACGAGCGGAACACGTCGACGCGCAGATCGTGTTCGTCGATGGTGACGTCAACCTGCTCCGCCTCGGGCATCACCAACACTCCCGCCGCCGAGGTATGCACCCGGCCCTGCGACTCGGTCACCGGCACCCGTTGCACGCGGTGTACGCCGCCCTCGAACTTCAGCAGCGCGAACGGCGCCTCCCCCGGCTCCGAGACGCCTTTGGCCTTCACCGCCACAGTGACCGACTTGTAACCGCCAAGATCGGATTCATTGGCGTCCAGGATCTCCGTGGTCCACCCGCGCCGCTCGGCGTATCGCACGTACATCCGGAGCAGGTCGCCCGCGAACAACGCCGACTCCTCACCGCCCTCGCCGGACTTGACCTCGAGCAAGGCGTCTTTGCTGTCGCTGGCCTCCCGGGGCACCAGCAAGTGACGGAGGCGCTCGTACACCTCGGCGCGCCGCAGAGTCAGCGCCTTAGCCTCCTCGGCGAAAGCCGAATCCTCAGTGGCTAGTTCCTCGGCCGCGCCGATGTCGTCGCCCAGCCGAGTCCATTCGTGCCAGGTGCGCACAATCGCGCCGACCTCGGCATACCGCTGATTGAGTCGCTTGGACAACACCTGGTCGGAATGGGTGCTGGGATCGGCCAACTGCCGCTCCAACTCGGCGTGCTCGCCGATCAGCGCGGTAATCGCCTCGAACATCGCACTCTCCGTCTCCTGGGAAGCCGACTTGGTGGACCCCGACCTAGTGACCCCGACCTAGTGACCCCGACTTAGTGATCTGCTGGGTGCCGGCTCGCAAAAGCCCTCATCCATGCAACAACGCCGGCCCACGCCCCCCAAATGGGGCTGGACCGGCGTCGCGAAAGCTACTTGTCGGCTGCCTTCTGGGCACCCTGCTTGGCATAACGAGCCTCGAACCGGGCCACCCGACCTCCGGTGTCCAGAATCTTCTGCTTGCCGGTGTAGAACGGGTGGCAATTCGAGCACACCTCGGCACGGATCGAGCCGCTCGGCGCGGCACTTCTGGTGGTGAATACGTTTCCGCACGTGCAGGTGACTTCGGTGGCGATGTACGCCGGATGAATGTCCTTCTTCATAGTGTCCTCTCCCAGGTGACCGCCGGGTCGCTCTCAGGGATGAGAACGTGAACCGGAGCCAAGGATCCAGTCTGCCAAACAACCCGGGCCGGTGACCAATTCCCGCGTCGACCATCGACCCCGCCGGTGACACCCCACACCGGCGGGCGCCCGCACTCAGTCGTTGTCGCCGGCAATGCTCGGGGTGGTCTTCTGAACCTGCATCAAGAACTCCATATTGCTCTGCGACTTCTTCAGCCGCTCCAGCAACAACTCCAGGGCCTGCTGGCCCTCCAGCCCGGACAGCACTCGACGCAGCTTCCAGACGACGGCCAACTCTTCCTTGCTCATCAACAGCTCCTCGCGGCGAGTGCCGGACTGGACCGCATCGATGGCCGGGAAGATCCGCTTGTCGGCGAAGTCGCGGCGCAGCCGGATCTCCATGTTGCCGGTGCCCTTGAACTCCTCGAAGATCACTTCGTCCATCTTGGAGCCACTCTCGATCAGCGCAGTCGCCAGAATCGTCAGCGACCCGCCGTTCTCGATGTTTCGAGCCGCGCCGAAGAAGCGCTTCGGCGGATACAGGGCCGCGGAATCGACACCGCCGGAGAGGATTCGGCCGGACGCCGGGGCCGCTAGGTTGTACGCACGACCAAGTCGGGTGATCCCGTCGAGCAGGACCACGACGTCATGGCCGAGCTCGACCAGCCGCTTGGCTCGCTCGATGGCGAGCTCGGCGACCACAGTGTGGTCGGCGGCCGGGCGGTCGAAGGTGGAGGAGATCACTTCACCCTTGACCGAGCGCTCGAAGTCGGTGACTTCCTCGGGTCGTTCGTCAACCAGCACAACCATCAGGTGACATTCCGGATTGTTGGTGGTGATCGAGTTCGCGATGGACTGCATGATCATCGTCTTGCCGGCCTTGGACGGCGACACGATCAGGCCACGTTGACCCTTGCCGATCGGGGAGGCGATATCGATCACCCGGCCGATCAAGTTCTGCGACTCGGTTTCCAGACGCAGCCGTTCAGAGGGATAGAGCGGGGTAAGTTTGGCGAACTCCTGGCGACCCTTCGCTGCTTCGGGATCGGCGCCATTCACACTGTCCACGCGGACCATCGGGTTGAACTTCTCCCGGCGTTCGCTATCACGTGGTTGGCGCACCTGGCCGACGATGGCATCGCCGCGGCGGAGCCCGAACTTCCGGACCATGGACAAAGACAGATAGACGTCGTCGGAACCCGGCAGGTATCCGCTGGTCCGCACGAAGGCGTAGTTGTCCAACACGTCGAGGATGCCCGCGGCCGGCACCAGGACGTCGTCTTCGAGAATCTGAGTATCAGGCTCGACTCGGAGGCCACCGCGTCCACTGCGGTCACGATCGCGGCCGCGCCGACGACGATTGCGGCGTCCGCCTTCGTCGTCGCGATTGCGGTCCGGGCCTTGACTGTCGCGCGAATTGCGACCCTGGTCGCGGCCTCCGTCCCGCCCGTCCCGCCCGTCCCGCCCGTCCCGCCCGTCCCGGTTGCGGCGGTCGTTGCCCGAGCGGCCGTCTTGGCGCCCCTCCGAACGGCCCTCACGACGAGCGTCCTGGGTGCGCGCCTCCCGGCTCGATTGATCCCGGCTCGACTGATCGCGGCTCGATGCGTCAGGGCTGGACTGATCCCGACTGGATACGTCGGGGCTCGATGCGTCGAGGCCAGACGAGTCGCGAGTTGCCGAGTCAGCCGACCCGGCATCGATGACGATCTCCCGAGGATCGGTCGAGTTGGAGACTGCTGCCGAGTCCGCACCCTTGCGACCTCGGCGACTTCGCGAGCCACCAGATGTGCCGACCTCGGCAGCTGCCTGACGGGCCGGCGCGTGACTTGTCGGCGACTGAACGGCCGAGATCGCGGCCACGAGTTGTGCCTTCTTCATCGAGCTGGTGCCCGAGATCCCAAGCCCACCGGCCATCGCCTTGAGGTCGGCAAGAAGAAGGGAGTTGAGTCCACCGGCACGCTTCTTCGCGCCTAGATTGCCGCCGGCCGCAGTCTCAGCGGAGTTGTCTCCTGAAGGATCTGCCGGAGCTTCGGTAGTGAAGGTGGATTCGATCGTTTCCGTCAC
Organism: Nocardioides sp.; assembly: GCA_051657765.1. Lineage (GTDB taxonomy): Bacteria > Actinomycetota > Actinomycetes > Propionibacteriales > Nocardioidaceae > Nocardioides. Next base: position 5,067 of record JBOFLH010000472.1, read on the forward strand.
GTGAGGTCCTTCCCACGTATCACAGCCGTGCAGGCGCTTGCCCGCCGACTTATTTGGGTCGACTTTCCTGAGGCTTCATGGTTGTGTCCCCCTCCCAACGTCGTCGCCCGACCCACCAGCACGCAGCAGCGACTGGACAGTAGGGCTGGCCCCTGAAGGAGAGAAAAACAGCACCCGCCAACGACTCGGTCAGTGTTGTGCACCATCGAGTCACTAGTGATTGTGTTAATTGGGTGGCGCGCTTGCTCGGTCTGACCGAGCTATCCGGCGCGTTTCCAACGATAGCACCCGATCGGTCGGGTGTGTGAGTTTCCCCAACTTGCGCGCCGCAATCGAATCCCGACAGCTCCGCCGGTAACCGACGGGCCGTCGGTCAGGTGCCCAGCCCGGCCGCCCGCGCCGCCTGATCGACATCGCGATCGATCACCACATCGAGTGACCGGTGCGCCTCCAGCGCGGTGGCGGTGTCTTTGAGGCCGTTGCCGGTCACCGTGATCACCACTCGGGTGCCGGCGTAGGTTTCGCCGGCCTCGACCTCGACCAGCAGGCCCGCGACACCGGCCGCCGAAGCGGGCTCGACGAACACCCCGTCGCGGGCCGCCAGCTGGGCCTGGGCGGCCAGGATCTGGGCGTCACTCACGGCGGCGAATCGACCTCCGGAGCCGTCTCGCGCAGCCATCGCGAGCCCCCAGGACGCCGGGTTGCCGATCCGGATAGCGGTAGCTTTGGTTTCCGGATGAGCGACCGGCGAACCCACCACCAACGGCGCCGCGCCGGCGGCCTGAAAGCCCCGGATCACCGGCGATCTGGTGGACCGCCCGAGCGCCGCGTACTCACGCCAGCCCAGCCAATACGCCGCGATGTTTCCGGCGTTGCCGACCGGCAACAGGTGGTAGTCCGGGGCGTCTCCGAGCATGTCCACGATCTCGAAAGCGGCGGTCTTCTGGCCCTGCAACCGGACCGGGTTGACCGAGTTAACCAACGCCACCGGATAACGCTCGGACAGGCTCCGCGCCAGCGTCAGGCAGTCGTCGAAGTTGCCACGCACCTTGATGATCCGAGCCCCGTGCACTATTGCCTGGGCCAGCTTGCCGGCGGCTATCTTCCCGTCCGGCACCAGGACGACAGGCGTGATGCCGGCCTTCGCCGCATACGCCGCCATCGAGGCCGAGGTGTTCCCGGTGGACGCGCACACCACCGCATGCGCGCCTTCGTGAACCGCCACTGACAACGCCGTCGCCATGCCGCGATCCTTGAACGACCCGCTCGGGTTGCCGCCTTCGACCTTGAGCCAAACCTCGGCTCCGGTGCAGTCCGATAACCACTGCGAGTGCACCAACGGGGTGCCGCCCTCGCGCAGGGTGACGGCCCGCACCCCGGTCGGCAGATCCAACAGGTCGGCGTATTCGGCCATCACCCCGAGCCACTGCCGCCGTGGCCACGATGATCGGGAACCCTGAGCCGCGCCAACGCCGTGGTGGCGACGGTCATCGTCGGTGCTCAACGAACTCACTCGTCGACTCCTTCGACCCGCATCACGGAGTTCACGTCGTGCACCACGCTCATCTCACGAAGCCGAGCCACGGTAGCGCTGAGTTGCGCATCGGTCGCCGCGTGCGAGACCACCACCAGCTGCGCGTCGGCGCCTCG
>JBOFLH010000473.1:0-3750 GCA_051657765.1 Nocardioides sp.
CCTCGCGGCGATCGGGTACCCGAAGCTCGCCAACCCGTACATCGGCGACGACCTGATCCCCCACGTCCGCGACCTGCCCTACGCAGCGGCGAGTAGCGGAGGCATGGTCCTCATCAGCTTGGCTTGGAACCTGGCGCTCTGGGAGATCGCCCACGAGCGCGTGGCAGATGCTCCTGGCCTACTAGTCATCGACAGCCCGCAAAAGAACCTCGGGCACAAGGCCGCCGAGCACGGCGACCAAGACTTCGCCGACGCCACACTCATCGAGAACTTCTACGCACATACGAAGACGTGGCTGGCCGCGGACGGGATCGGCGCGCAGTTGATCGTCGTCGACAACACCCCGCCCGTGAGTGTGACCGAGGACGTCGTGTGCCGGTTTACCCGGGACACGGACGACCCGCCGTACGGTCTGATTCCCGAAGCGACGAGCTAGTCCGCACGCCTGGGCTCGAGGCTCCCTAGAGTCCGACGACGTTCGACAGAGCCTCACCGAGCGCGTACCGGGTGAGCTGCTCGCGGACCAGACGCTCTGCCCCCGGCTGGAACGCGCTGCTCGGGCTGCCAACGCGCGGCGTGATGAGCAAGTTGGGCGAGGACCAGATGGGTGATCGGCGGCCAGGGGTTCGGGGGTCGAGGAAGTCGAGGGCGGCGTGGATGCGACCGGTGGCGAACTCGGCGACAATGTCGGCCTAGCGGATTTCCTCGGGCAAGCAGCAATGGCTCACCCTAGGGCTGCATCACTCCGCCGCCTGTCGGCGCGGATCGAAGCGCACTTGTCCGTTGAGGAGCGGCCGACTTCCTAGGCCTTGAGCAGCTGAGGCTAACGGCGTCGTGGACGCTGCCACTCCTTGGTCGTTCCGCGGTCCCACCGCTTGCGGCGCTTGATCGCCTTCTCGGTCGTTCCCACGGTCCAGAGTCCGAGCCGCTCGGAGGGCTCGTAGCCCATCGCTCGGAGAAGTGACTCGGCCTCCCGACGAGACATGCCGAGCCGCGTCGCGACCTCCTCGGCCTTCCACGCCGTCTTCACGTCGATCCACCGACTCAGCAGCCAAGGTCCGTCAATGCCATGCCGGTGCCATGCTGCGACCACCTTCCTGGCTCTTCGGTCCTGCTGCGACCGCCGAACTCGTCTCGCCGCCGCGTAGATAGGTGCCAAGACAGCACCCACCGCAAGTTCGACTCCGACGCCGTTCAAGAACTCGGTGAACGGGCTGACGAAGTCACTGGGGCCGCCGAGACCCTCCGGATCCAGGATGACGATGTGGTCCCAAGCGCCATCGAAATACCCACTCTCTGAACCACGGCGAAGGTCACCGACGGTTATTTCGGTGAGACTCCACCCGTCGATCAAGAGCCGACCGTCATCAGTGACACCCCAGTACTCGTGACTGGCACGCCAAACCTTCAAGGACGAAGGTTGCTCCGGGTCAACAAACGAAAGCCACGCGGCTAGACCCAGGTTGCCGGCTCCCTCCCCGTCGTGGATCTCTGCGAGTGCTCGCTCCAGCACGTCGCGCAGCCGGTCACCATCTTCGGCGGCGACGACGGCGCGCGGGAACGACTCCAGCGCAAATTTCTCGTCGCCGCGGAAGAACGACTCGGTGTGGTGGTAAACCGTAAGCGCGTGGGGCACAGCCCGAAACTAGATGGAGTCGGGCCAAGTCGCCATGCAAGGCGCGCTGAGGTGCGTCTATCCGCCGCCAGTCGGGCGTAGACCCCGAAGAGCGGGTCATCGACCCGCGACGCGGCAAACCGGTTGGGACACCGTGGGCCCTTTCGCGACAATGACCAATATGGAGGAGGTCGAGGTCGTCGTGGCCCATCACGAGCGCGCGACGCTCCGCGTCGGTGAGGTGTTCTTGAAGATCGACGCCGACCAGACGCGCACCGACATCGAGGTCGACGCAATGACGATCGCGCCGATCCCGACTCCGGAGGTCCTGTGGCGCAAGCCGCCCGTGCTCGCGCTTGCCACTCTCCCGGGGACGGCACTCGGCCGGCTCGGCGAACCGTCGACCGCATCGGCGGCAGCGTGGGCCGCTGCGGGTGCCGCCGTACGTATACTGCACGACGCGCCGCTGCCGCCGTGGCGATCGCGTCGAGCCCCGGACCGGGCCTCCAGCCTCGACAGCGAGTGCGCGTGGCTCCTAGCCAACGACGTCCTTCCTCCCGATTTGGTTATGCGCAATCGCGAGGTTGCCGAGGCTGCGCTTCGACCATCCACACCGGTGTTCACCCACGGCGACCTGCAGCTCGCCCACGTGTTCGTCGACGGTGACGAGATCACCGGCGTGATCGACTGGTCCGAGGCCGGTCAAGGCGATGCCACCTACGACCTCGCCAGCCTGACGCTCGGACACCCAGAACACCTCAGCGACGTCATTACGGGCTACGGCGCCGACGTCGATCTCGACGTGATCCGTGCCTGGTGGTCACTGCGAAGCCTGACGGCCATCCGCTGGCTGGTCGAGCACGGCTTCGACCCGTCCTCGCCGGGCTGCGAGATCGACGTCCTGAGGTCGCAGTTGTGAGGCAGCCCAATGCGGCCTCCTGGACAGCTACCACGCGGAGCGACACCCGGCCACAGCCCGCGTCCTGAGGAACGTGATGGCCCAAGCCCTCCTCCAGCGCGGCGACGCGCGAACCGAGGCGATGCGTGACACGATCTCCGAGCTGTTGAGCTTCGAAGAACCACGTACCCAACTAGCCGGGCTCCTGTCCGGCCTCGACGTGCACTACGACCTCGGCGAAGGGCACCCCTTGCTCGGACGCCGCATGCCAGACCTCGACCTCATCACGGCCCAAGGCCCGCGCCGAGTCTTTGAGCTGCTCCACGACGCCAGGCCGGTGCTACTCGACCTCGGCGCACCCGACCGCATCGACATCACGCCGTGGTCCGGCAGAGTCCAGCACATCGACGCCGACCACACCGGAACCTGGGAGCTACCCGTCATCGGAACCGTCACCGCCCCCAATGCCGTCCTGATCCGACCCGACGGCCACGTGGCCTGGGTAGACGACAGAACACAAGCCGGGCTCGACCAAGCCCTCACCACCTGGTTCGGCCAACCCACACAGAAGAACATCGCATGACCCAACCCAGCCACCCTCCCAACGCGACCCCCAACCCGCCCGGTGGCATCGCACTGGCCCCCGGGGACATGCGCGTCTATCCGCCGCGAGTGTCCTCCTGTGATTGCTCGGCCGGCGGGTGGTTCTCGACACTATTGGCCCTTGAAGAAGCCATCTCGGAGAGAGTCGGCGGCGCTTGCGAAGACCTGGCAAGAACTACACCGGTCGCGCCGAGGCGAACGGCGAGACGAAGTTGGCTCCGAGCCGGGCCTGGAATCACCTGGCCGGCGGGGACGAGGATGGTTTGTTGGCGAAGGATTGGAGGATGTGGGTGACGTCGGGTGCTGTCCGGTCCTTTTCGATGTAGAACTCTTTGGTGATGGCGTCTGAGCTGTGTCCGAGGACCTGTGCTGCGGTGTCGGAGTCGACGAGTCGATTGATGAGGGTTGCAACGGTCTTGCGGAATGTGTGGGGGGTTACCCATTCGAGGTCGGCGTCGGTTCGGATTGCGCGCCAGCGTCGTTCGATGTTGCCGACTTGGTGCCAGGTGCCGGTGCGGGTGGCGAAGACGGCGTTGTGGTGGTTGGTGGGTTGTTCGATGCGTCGTCGCTTGAGTACGTCGATGGCGAATGGTGGGAGGGCGATGTTGCGTTGGGAGGCGTCGGTTTTGGGTTT
>JBOFLH010000474.1:0-4738 GCA_051657765.1 Nocardioides sp.
CCCTACATCACCCACGGCGAGTCCGGCCCGCTGCACTTCGAGGAAAAGCTGACTCGTGCGGAGTTCCAGAAAATGACCGCCGACCTGCTTGATCGCACCAAGGTCCCCTTCCAACAGGTGCTCAAAGACGGTGGCGTGGCGGTTTCCAGCATCGACCACGTGGTGCTGGTCGGTGGCTCGACCCGGATGCCCGCGGTCACCGACGTGGTGAAGGAACTACTCGGCGGCAAGGAGCCCAACAAGGGCGTTAATCCCGACGAGGTGGTAGCCGTCGGCGCGGCCCTGCAGGCCGGCGTACTCAAGGGCGAGGTCAAGGACGTGCTGCTGCTCGACGTCACCCCGCTCAGTCTGGGCATCGAGACCAAGGGTGGCGTGATGACCACGCTGATCGAACGCAACACCACCATCCCGACCAAGCGCAGTGAGATCTTCACTACCGCCGACGACAACCAGCCGTCGGTCGAGATCAAGGTCGCCCAGGGTGAGCGCCAGATGTGGGGGCAGAACCAGTCGCTCGGGAATTTCGAACTCACCGGGCTGCCGCCCGCACCGCGGAGTGTCCCGAAGATCGAGGTCACCTTCGACATCGATGCCAACGGCATCGTGCATGTCTCGGCCAAGGACCACGCGTCGGGACGTGAACAGTCGATGACGATCTCGGGCGGCTCGGCGTTGTCGAAGGACGAGGTCGCACGGATGGTGGCTGAGGCCGAGCAGTACGCGGAGGAAGACGCCAAGCGCCGCGAAGCGGTGGAAACCCGCAATCAGGCCGACGGCCTGGTCTATTCGACGGAGAAGTTCCTCGACGAGAACGCCGACAAGCTGCCTGAGGACGTCAAGACCGAGGTTCGTGCCGATGTCGACGCGCTGAAGACGGTCCTGGAGAACGACGAGGCGACTGCCGAGGAGATCCAGGCCGGTGTGGCCAAGGTGGGCGAGTCCAGCCAGAAGATGGGCGCCGCGATGTATGCCGCCGCCGAGGCCGAAGCCGCCGCGGCGGGTGGGGCGTCCGGTGCCACGGGTGAGGGCGACGACGATGTGGTCGATGCCGAGATCGTTGATGACTCGGTCGCCGAGCCGGCCGCCGCTGACGTTTCCGATGCGGATGCGGATGCGGATGCGGATGCCAGCGCTACGGACGCCGGTGCGGCCGGCGCCGGTGAAGGCGACCGGAAGTGAGCGATTCAGCCGCTGATTCGGGTGCTGTCGAGGGGGGGTCGGAGGAAACTCCGGCCCCTTCGCCCGAGCCGGTGGCGTCATCGCCGGACCCGGTGGGCGAGGCCGGCTCAGTCGACGAGGTGGTCGCGGGTAGTTTCGGTGACGCGGCGGCGGAGATGGCCAACGAGACCGAGGTGGAGGCGGCGGCATCCGACTTGATTGAGGCCGGCCCGGCTAACGGCGGGCCGGTGGCGGCCAGTCCTGCTGACCCCGATGGTGCTCACGCTGGGCCGGTCGACGACGAGCTGATCACCACGCAGATGGCGTTGGCCGAACGCACCGCCGATCTCCAGCGGCTGCAAGCGGAGTATCTCAACTTCAAGCGCCGGGTGGACCGCGATCGCGATCTGATCCGGGTGAATGCGACGTACGCCGCTCTGGCGCCGATCACCGAGGTGTTGGACACCATTGATCGCGCCCGTGCACACGCGCCGCTGGAAGACGGGTTCAAGGCTGTCGCCGAACAACTCGAGCGGGTGGTGGCCGCCCAAGGGTTGACCAAGTTCGGCGCGGTCGGTGATGCCTTCGACCCGACCCTTCATGAGGCGCTGTCTCACATCGGAGCGGACGCTGAGGTTGCGGTGACCACGTGCAAGGTGATCGCCAAAGCAGGCTACCGAGTGGGTGATCGGGTATTGCGGGCCGCTCAGGTTCTGGTGGTCGATCCGGTCGAGTCGGTGGTTGAGGCGTCCGCTGGGACTGATGCCCCGTCGGACGCCTCATCGGGCGCCCCGTCGGACACCCAGACCGATGCTGACGAAGTTGATTGACCAGCGACCGACCTAGGAGTGAACCGCATGGGACGACCCACCTGCGCGGCGGGCAACGATGCAGGATGAGAAGGAGGTGAGGACGTGAGCGCTCAGGACGGCTTCCGCGCGGAGTGGGCTAGCAAAGACTTTTACCGCGAATTGGCGGTCGCGAAGGACGCGACTCAAGACGCCATCAAGAAGTCGTATCGCAAGCTCGCTCGGGAAAACCACCCTGACTCCAATCCCGGCGAGAGCCCGGCTGCCAAGGCCAAGCAGGAGAAGTTCAAGGCCGTGGCCGAGGCATACGACGTGGTTGGCGATCCCGAGAAGCGCAAGAAGTACGACGAGATGCGGGCCATGATTGGTTCGGGCGGCAGCTTTCCGGGCGGGTTCGGCGGCTCGGGCGGGTTCGATCTCAGCGATCTGCTTCGCCAACGCGGGGGTGGGGGCGGGTTCGGTGGCCCGGGCGGGGGTTTCGGTGACGTGCTCGGCGACATGTTCGGTGCCCGAGGACGCACGCAGCAGGCGCGGCGACCACAGAAGGGCGCCGACACCGAGGCGACAGCCACCATTTCCTTCGTTGATGCCCTGGCCGGTGTCACCATCTCGTTGCGATTGGCCAGCGAGGCGGCCTGCCTGACGTGTCAGGGCACAGGCGGCAAGCCGGGCACCAAGCCGCAGATCTGCCCCGAATGCGAGGGGGCCGGGTTCATCGTGGCGAGCGCCGGTGGCGGGTTCTCGCTCAACGAGACCTGTCCGGCCTGTCTGGGCCGCCAGTTGTTGTATGCCGAGGCGTGTGGGACCTGCCGCGGTAGCGGCCGGGGCACCTCCTCGCGTGCGATCCAGGCACGGATCCCGGCTGGGGTTAAGGACGGGCAGCGGATTCGATTGCGGGGCAAAGGGTCGCTGGGGACCAATGGCGGTCCGGCCGGGGATCTGTTTGTCAGCGTGAAGGTGACGCCGCACAGATTGTTCGGCCGCAAGCTCGACAACCTCACCCTGGACGTGCCGATCTCGTTCGACGAGGCCGCGCTTGGCGCGGCGGTCAAGGTCCCGACGCTTGCCGGGTCGCCGGTGACGCTCCGGATTCCGGCCGGCACCCCCAACGGGCGGACGTTTCGGGTGCGCGGCAAGGGTGCCCGGCGCTCCGACGGCTCCTATGGTGATCTGCTGGCAACCGTGCAGGTCCAGGTGCCGGCGATGCTGGACGGCACAGCTCGGCAAGCGATCGAGGCGTATCGCGCGGCGATGGCCGACAAGCCGTTGCGCGCGAATCTTTTCGAGGTGTGATGACTGAGGGGAGATTCCGGTGACTGACTTCGGCGGCACCCACGTGCCGGGACCTTCTCCGGAAGCTGCGGTCTACGTGATCAGCGTGGCTGCGCAACTGACCGGCCTTCACCCGCAAACTCTGCGAACCTATGAGCGGATCGGCTTAGTGACTCCGGGTCGAGCCGGGGGCGGCGGGCGCCGCTATTCGGCGCGTGATCTCGAACAGTTGCGAAGCAGTGCTCAGCTCACGGCCGCCGGCATCGGCCTGGTGGGAGTACGCCGCATTGTCGATCTTGAACGCCAGGTCTCGGCGTTGCGTCAGGTCAACGCCGAGCTGGCGGCAGAGCTGGACGCGACACGCGCCGCACTCCAGGAGGCGCTCCGGGAAGCCGTGACGGCGCGGCGTACACCGGACTCGCTCGGCTCCCGCAACAAACTTCCGATGCTCCGCGAGGTGACCTCATCACAGTCGGTCGTGGTGTGGCGCCGCCCCTCGCGCTGAGCCCGGATCCGGGTGTGCCAGGGTGGGTGCCGAACCGCTATGGCACCGGGGTCAACGTTCCGGTGCTCCGACTGTCGATGGCAGTCAGCGAGATCCGCAACGGTGAAACGTTGGAGATTTCGGCCAGCCCGGAGAAGTTGCTCAGGCACGTGAGCAGAATCGGCTGGCTGGAACTCAGGCTGATTGCGGTGGTGGCGTTCAGGCTGGCGCGGCCCTGCGGATCGGGTGGGATCATCTGGTCGATGAAATAGTCGGTGGTCGAGGACTCCACACCGACGGTGCACTCGCCGAACTCTCCGGCCGGGAACTTCATGAACCCGGATACGGTCAGCAGGTAGTAGCCCCGGGGGATCGTGGGCGTGGCCGCCTGGAAGATCCCGGTGCCTTCGACCTGGCCGGCCAGGGCGTACACCCTGGTCCGCACGCCGAACGACGAAGCGCTTTTGCCGTCCACGTAGTCGGCGTTCAGGTTGGTGACCCTGGTCGTGCGGTTGACCTTGAGCGGTGGCTGACCGGATTTGGTGGTGAGCTTCAGTGCGGGCCCTCGAGTGGCCTTGATGGTGGTGGTCTTGCGGGCTTTGTTGGCCTTGCCGAGCACCAGCGTCTTGCCGGTAGCGGCCATTGCCAGATAGTCGGTGGCCATCAGCAAGAGCAGGCCGACCAAGAGTGCGCTAACAGCTGTCTTTAGGTGATGCATTGGTGCAGCTCCTGTGCGGTGTGTCCCCACTCCGTGTCTAGTGTCTCGCGGAATCATTGTCTTGTCCGGGGAAAGCGCTGCTGAATTCGACCGGTTCTACGATGCGGCCGTCCCAACGGTGCTTGGCGCTACACACGTGGAGCGTGGCTGGGCGCGGTACTAGTGGTGTGTCTCGTAAATAGATAGACCGTTAGGTCGTATGCTCGGGACGTGAGCGCACCCGCTGCCGCCTTGGAGATGACCACGACGCAGCGAGCGGTGTTGGAACGGGTGTCGCGATCGACCGCGGCGCCGCAT
>JBOFLH010000475.1:0-12723 GCA_051657765.1 Nocardioides sp.
GTCCGATTCATAGACGTGTCCGTCGGCGCCGTACACCAGAAATCGATCGAAGCGGCGAGCGAACCACCGATCGTGGGTCACCGCCACGACGGTGCCGTCAAACGACCCGAGACCGGCTTCGAGCGCTTCGGCGGACTGCACGTCGAGGTTATCGGTGGGTTCATCGAGCAGCAGCAAGGTCGCCCCGGAAAGTTCCAGCAGCAGGATTTGGAACCTCGCCTGTTGGCCGCCGGACAGCGACTCGAACTTCTGCTCTGCGGCCTGGGCCAGCTCGTAGCGGTCCAACACGCGCGATGCGTGTTCTCGGCCCATTCCATCACGTCGATCGTCTCCCCGATGCAGTATGTCGAGCAGGGTTCGACCCCTCAGCTCGGGATGTTCATGGGTCTGCACGAACCAGCCGGGGCAGACCCGGGCGCCGAGTCTGGCCAGGCCGCGATGCAACACCGGCTCGATAATGACCTCGCCCACCGCCTGATGCTCCGGACCCGGATCCGATCCGCCGGCGGCCAATAGTCGCAGGAAGTGGGACTTCCCCGAGCCGTTGCTGCCTAGGATCGCGACCCGTTCGCCGTACCAGATCTCCAGGTCGAACGGGCGCATCAGCCCCAGCAACTCCAGGTCGGTGCAGTCAACCGCCCGCTTACCGGTACGGCCACCCTTGAGCCGCATGGTGAGCTGCTGGTCGCGTGGCTGCTCGATCGGCGGCCCGACATCCTCGAATCTCCGCAGCCGAGTCTGCGCTGCCCGATAGCGGCTCGCCATCGAGTCGTTGTATGCCGCCTTCTGCTTGTACATCAGCATCAGGGCCCGCAGCCTCGCGTGCTCCTCATCCCAGCGCCGGCGCAGCTCGTCAAGCCGGGCGAACCGATCCAGGCGCGCTTGGTGGTATGACGTAAAGCCACCGGGATGGGTCCAGGCGAGATTTCCGGCCGCGCTCAGCTCGATGGTGACCACCCGGGTGGCGGTGTTGTTGAGAAGTTCGCGGTCGTGGGAGATGAAAAGGATGGTCTTGCTCGACTCTCGAATCCGGCTCTCGAGCCAGATCTTGCCCGGAACGTCAAGAAAGTTGTCGGGCTCGTCGAGAAGAAGCACCTCGTTCTTGCTGCGGAGCAGGTACTCCAATACCAGCCGCTTCTGCTCCCCGCCCGAGAGAGTGACTAGGTCTCGGTGTCTGGCCCGGTCGAACGGGAGACCCAGCGCCGCCGTCGTGCAGACGTCCCAGGTCACTTCGAGGTCGTAGCCGCCGGCGTCGGCGTACTCCGACAGCACGGTCGCGTACCGCATCTGCGTCGCCTCGTCGTCGGTCTCCATCAGGGCAACCTCGGCTTCGTGCACGTCCCGCGCAGCCTGACGTACCCGCTCGGGCGCCACCGACAGCAGCAGGTCGGCCACCGTGGTGGACTGCCTGGCCACGAACTGTTGCATGACGCCGAGCCCACCCGACCTCGTCACCACTCCCGAGTGCGGGCTGACTTCGCCGGTGATGATCCGCAGCAGGGTAGTCTTGCCGGCGCCGTTTGCACCGACGAGGGCGACTTTGGCCCCGTCGCCCACCCGAAACGACACATCGTCTAGGAGCACCCGACCGTCGGGGAGTTCATAGCGCACTCCGGCGACCTCGATGTGACCCATCCGGGCATTATCCCTGGCCTCCGAGGGTGTCTGCACCGGCTTTGTCGGGCGGCGTACCAACCAGTAGGCAAATGCCGGCGATGAGAACCACACCAAGCGAGTTGGCCGGTGTTTGCCTTCGCTTTGGTCCGCGGACGGTGGGGCAGCTGGGCCGACATGCCCAGGGCGTCTGCCGGACTCGGCATCACCTGTTCCTCAGTGAATCGCAGCACGGTCGATATCGGCCAGGACGTAGTGACCACGAGCTACTCGGCGTACCCGGCGAGCACGCACCGCGGTGTCGAGTGAGCGGTGACGACTCACCAGCGCGGTGATGTCGCGGGCACGCGCGACGCCCTGCTCAGACGTTTGCCTACTGGCTGGCCCGCCTGAGAGGTGAACCCGAGGAGGGGGCTGACTAGTGGGCGCCGGACAGGTTAAGTCCGACCACGCCGACGACGATCAGACCGAGGAAGAACGCCTTCGCGACGCCGAGTGATTCGCCGAGGAAGAAGTAGGCGATCAGGGCAACTAAAGCAGTCCCGGCTCCCGACCAGACGGCGTACGCGATCGAGATCGGCATCTGCCGAACGACCACGGCGAGTAGCCAGATGGAGGTGCCATAGCCCCCGATGACGAGCATCGACCAGGTGAGATTGGTGAAGCCTTCAGTTTTCGGCAAGAACGTGGTCGCGGCTACCTCGATGAGGATCGCCACTACCAGGAGCACACCCGCCCATAACACGATCTTTCCTTCCTTTATGTAGCACTCGCTACAACTCGACGAGAGTGTAGCACGTGCTACATTGAGGGGTGAGCCGGCGCGATGAGCTACTCCAAAAGGCGACCAACCACGTCCTTGCCAACGGTCTTATCGGGCTGAGCCTGCGCCCCCTGGCTGCCGCGATCGGCACCAGCGACCGGATGCTGATCTACCACTTCGGCAGCCGCGATTCCCTGATCACGGCCATCATCGGAGAGGCGAACGACCGCTCCGTGACCGCGCTGGGTGCCCTGCCCGCACAACCCACCGTGCGCGATGCCGTCCTCACCTTGTGGGAGGCCTACCGGCGCGAACCGATTCGATCCTGCGAACAGGTGTACATCCAAGCAGCGGCCAGCGGCATGCTCGGCGACGAACCCTTTCGCACCGACGTACGGCGTGCGAACGACCGCTGGTCTGCGGGTTTGAGCACCTGGTTGTCGGAGTGCGGCGCGGGTCCGGACCAGCTGGATCGGGTCACCAACCTGATCGGCTCAGCACTCCTCGGCTTCTATGTGGATCTCACCTTCGACACTCCACAAGAGCTGGCACCGGCGATCCACGACCTCGCCGACGCCGCCGACGCGTTAGCGAGGTCGGCTCGGCGGTGAAGCTCCAGGAGTTTCGAACCCGCTTGCCGCCACTCAGCCTTCGGTCTGTTTGGCCCAGAGGTTGACGCCGGAGTCGACCGCATGCTCGTCGATCGCGGCCAGCTCATCAGGGGCAAGCTTGGGCCCGGCCAGCGCATCCAGATTGATGTCCAGCTGTTCGACCGAGGAGGCACCGACAACCACCGACGTCATCCGAGGATCCCGCAACGCCCACTGCAAGGCCAGCTGGGCGAGCCGCTGGCCGCGGTCGGCGGCGATCTCGTTAAGCGCACGCACCCGGGTCAAAACGCTGTCGGTCAAGCCAGTCACGGTCGAGTCCGAGCGAGCGGCTCGCGAGGCAGCCGGCACACCGCTCAGGTAGCGATCGGTGAGCAACCCCTGGGCCAATGCCGTAAAGGCGATGCAGCCCATCCCCTGTCGTTCGAGTTCGTCGAGAAGCTCCGGTTCGATCCAGCGGTTGAGCATGGAGTACGACGGCTGGTGAATGAGCAACGGCGTCCCGAGCGAGCGGGCACATTCGGCGGCCTCACGGGTCTTGGCCGCGTTGTACGACGAAATCCCGACGTACAGGGCCCGGCCCGAGCGAACCGCGTGATCCAGAGCCATCATCGTCTCCTCGATGGGCGTATCCGGATCAAAGCGATGACTATAGAAGATGTCGACGTAGTCCATTCCGAGCCGCGCCAGCGACTGATCCAACGAGGCCAACATGTACTTCCGCGACCCACCTCCCTGACCGTACGGCCCGGGCCACATGTCCCAGCCGGCCTTGGTCGAGACAATGAGCTCATCGCGGTGGGTCGCGAAGTCGGCACGCAGGTAGCGGCCCCAGTTCTCCTCCGCTCGGCCGTAAGGCGGTCCGTAGTTGTTGGCCAGGTCGAAATGAGTGACCCCGCGGTCAAAGGCTCGCCGGAGGATCGCTTGTTGAGTTTCCGGCGACCGATCTGTGCCGAAGTTCTGCCACAGGCCCAGTGAGATGGCGGGCAGTTGCAGCCCGCTCCGGCCGGTGAAGCGGAAGTCCATCGAGTCATAGCGGTCGCCTGCGGCGCGATAGGTCATAGGCCAATCATGGCCCGTGAAGGATTCCGATAGCACCACATGGAGTTCCGACGCACCCAACGGCAGTGGAAACTCCTGCGGCAACGACAGCGTCGTCGATCATCGGCTGGGTTTCGGCGCATGCGCCCCGTGGTAAGCGGACACCACTGACGCCGCGACCCTCCCGCGATCCGACACCAGGTAGCCGTGCTCGCGGGCCCATGCTCGAATCTCCGGCAGGGTGGGGGGTGTCGGCTCCAGCTGGCTACCCATCGTTAGCTCCGAGACCGCAGCGTGACCGCCCAACTCCTCGACACGGCCGACAGCCGCCGCACCCAGGAACCGAAAGGTCCACTCCTGCGCCAGGGTCCTGGTCTCGCAAAACATGATCGGCACCTCCGGCCAGCGAATCGCACACTCGGCCACACCGTCGGCGATAACCGCGGGGCGCACCCAATCCAGTTTGAAGATCGCGGAGTAGCGTTCCTCCACGACCACTGCGGCCCGAGGTATGGCAGCGAGCTCGGCAAGTTGATACTTCAAGCGTCCGGTGGTCAGTGTGGAGACCAGGTCGGCGAGGCTCTTGCGTTCGACAACCGCGATGAGGTCATCATCGCAAACAACACCGTAGTCGCCGGCGATTAGCGACGCTTTGCGCACCACAGCCTGCCGGTCGCTGAAGGTGTAGGGATACCGCTCGTGGGTGTCGACGGTGATCTCCAGATCGGGTACGCCGGCCGCTCGGGCCCGTGGCACGCGTACCGCCGGTCGGGCTTGCTTGGCGGTTCGCGCCGTCTGCCAGAAGATCGCCTGCCGACCTCCTCGGATTTGGGTGATCACCAGCTGAGACCGATTCTCCCGGGTTCGGTCAAGAACCAGGTCGATCGCCGCGCCACGTCGTACGCACGAACGCGTCGGCACCCGCTCCAGAACCTCGACATCGGCCGGCCACTCATCGATCCGATGGCAATACACCTTGGCCTTGCGCGGCCAGCTCTCGCGCGACTTGAGGATCACCCCGCGGTCGCCAAGCGGAATACGCAACAGATACGGAAGGCGCGAATCCGGCTCCGGATTGCGGGCGACCAGGAAGTCATCCGGCATGCCGTCCATTGTTACGCAGGCTCCGACTTCGGTGACGCCTCGGCCGGATTTTGTGACGTGTCAGCCGGACTTAGGTGATGCCTCGGCGAGATTCCAGGACGCGGAAGCCTTTCGCGCTCGCCAGCCGGTTCGTCGGATAGCCCTGGTCGCTCAGCCAGCGTTGCAGGGAGTCGGCACCGAGGTTCTTGCCCACCACCATCACCGAACGACCGTCGGCTCGCAGCCCGGGAAGCCACTGCAACAACAGCCTGTGCAGCGCCGGCTTGCCGATCCGGATCGGCGGGTTCGACCAGACCTCGTCATAGGATGCAGCCGGTGCCCGGTGGGCGACATAGGCCGTGAACCGGTCCGCCACACCGAGCGAGCGAGCATTCTGATTGGCCAACAACACCGCGCGTTCGTTGACGTCGACCGCCGTAACGGTCACCGCCCGCGACGCTAGCGCCACCGCGAGGCCAATCACGCCGTACCCACAGCCAAGATCGAGGAGGTGGCCCGCTGTGGGGGGCTGGGTCTCGCGGAACAACACAGCGGTACCGACGTCAACCCGTCCGTGGGCGAACACCCCCGACCCGCTCGTAACGGTGAACTCATGACCCCAGACCGACGCGCGAACGAGCGTCCGCTTGAAGGGCACCGACGGATCGGCAGAGAAGTAGTGGTCCTCACCCAAGGCGGCGCACCCGCCGGGTCGCATTCGCTTGACCAGCGAGTTCGGAGTCGGCAGGATAGCCGACCTCCTCCAGGGTCAGGCCATGGGCGGGTGCCACATTCACCCACGAACTCCGCTCCTTCGCCACCAACAACTCGGCTGGCCAGCCGACTGGTCGGCTGCCCTCGCCCACCATCAATAGGCTGCCGACCAGAGACCGGACCATGTGGTGACAAAACGCGTCGGCCCGTACGGTTGCCGCCAACTGGCCGTCATCAGTGCGCCGCCAGGCGAGGTCCTGCATTCGCCGGATGGTGGTCGCGCCCTCCCGGCGCTTGCAGAAGGACGCGAAGTCATGCTCGCCCAGCAGCTCGTGGGACGCCTGGTTCATGCGATCTGGATCGAGTCGCCGCGGCCAGGTGAGCACATGTCGGCGAGCCAACGGATCGGCCGCGCGCGGGTCGTCACACACTCGGTAACAATAGCGGCGCCACAACGCCGAGAACCTGGCATCGAAGCCCTGCGGCACCTCGGCGATGGCCAACACTCGCACGTCGTGGCCCAGCAGCCCGTTGAGTCGACGACGCAGCGGATCGAACGGACCATCGTTGCTTGCCGCCATCGCCAGGCGTGGGATGCCGACCGCCGCCGTTTCCATCGTCGAGGTGTCGACCTCGATGTGGGCCACCTGCCCCCGCGCGTGCACCCCGGCATCAGTGCGGCCGGCACACGTGGTACTCGGCGGGTCGACCCGCAAGATCGTGCCCAACGCCTTCTCAACTTCTCCCTGAACGGTCCGTAACCCGGGCTGAACCGCCCATCCGGAGAAGTCAGTGCCGTCGTAGGCCAGATCAAGACGCAATCGCACGGTGGTCTACCTTAGCCGCGAGCCCGCCGACCCGTGAGCTGTGGTCGCGACGCGCCGCCCACGGCCACCATCAGCACCCCTGCCCGGGCGCCGGAGCCGAGGCTCATGCAGGCCTAGCGGGTTGTCGGTGCTGCCGGGCGCCCCGGCGGTGCCGCTAGCTCACGTTTGTACGGCGGATCGGCGCCGGGGCGCGACACGGTAATCGAGGCCGCCGCGGCGGCGTAGTCACAGATCGCCGACCAGTCCTGCGGCGTCAGGTTCATTAGCCCTTCCCGCCCGGTGGGACCTACCAATCCACGAGTCCACAGCTCATCAAGGAACGCTGCGCCAAAGGTGTCTCCTGCGCCGATCGTGTCGGCTACCTCCACTGACTTCGAGGCGATCTCGCCCCGGCCGTTCGCGGTGACCCACAGAGCACCCTCGCCACCGCGGGTAACCACCACCACAACGGGCCCTCGGCCCAGGCGCAATAGCGCTTCGGCGGCCTCAGCATTCGACATCGCCGGGTACAGCGCCGACAGGTCCTCGTCAGAGGCCTTCACGACGTCCGCGAGTCCGACCAACCGCTCGACCGCATCGACCACCTCCGGGTCGACGCCGGTGATACTCGGCCGGGCATTGATGTCGTAGCTGATCACCGCCGACTCCCGGAAGCCGGCCACCGCCGCGAACACGTCGGCAGCGCCGGGTGAGAGCACCGCGGCCAGCGACGAAGTGTGCACGACCACCGGCACCGCATCACCGAGCGACAGCGGATTGAGCTTCCACTCGATGTCGAAGACATACGAGGCGGAGCCGTCCTCGGCGATCGTCGCGATCGCCGAGGAGGTGTGCTCGACCGCTTCCGGCGCGGAGGCCAGCTCGACACCAGCGCTGCTGAGGTGGTTGCGGACCACCTCGCCATAGCCGTCGTCAGCAAAGGCGGTGGCGAACCGGACGGTGCGTTCCAGGCGGGACAACGCCACCGCGACATTGGCGGCACTGCCTCCGGCATACTCGACAGACGAGCCGTCCGGTTGCTTGACTACATCGACCAGCGCCTCGCCGATGACTAGCGCGACGGACACCACCGCGTGATTCCCGGTGGCCGCTCAGCCGGCCTTGGTGAAGCCAGCTGCGTCAGCGGCCTCCTCCGTGCGGAACCACACCTCGGCGATCGTCGCCTCGTACCATTGGGAGTCCGGCGTGTGATACTTGCCGGAGTCTTTGTTGCCCTTGATCTCGAAGCCCTCGGGAGCGGTGCCATCGGCGAGCGGTTCGGCGACATCGTCGCCGAACTCTACAGCGGCAAAGCTGGCGACATCGGGCGCCTCGGCCGGTGCGGACTCCTCCGCCACAGCTTCCTCCACCGCGATGTCGTCGACCCCAGAGTCGTCAGGAGCCTCGTCCTCCGCCGTGTTCACGGGTTCGTCGGGTGCGGTCGCGCCAGCTGGCTTAGTGGCGCCGGTCGAGGCCGACGCGCTCGTCTTCGACGACGAAGGCTTCGGTTGGTAGTCCTCGGTCACCAGCTCGATGACCGCCATCGGCGCATTGTCACCCTTTCGAGGACCGATCTTGGTGATCCTGGTGTAACCACCTGGCCGCTCGGCGAACCTCGGGCCGATCTCGGTGAAGAGCTCGTGCACTACACCCTTGTCGCGAATGGTCTTCAGCACTTCGCGACGATGATGCAGGCTCTCCACGGTGCCGAGCTCGGCTTTCTTGGCCTTGGTGATCAGCTTCTCCGCGATCGGACGCAAGAATCGTGCCCGTGCCTCGGTGGTGGTGATCCGGCCATGTTCGAACAAGGCCGTGGCCAGGTTGGCCATCATCAGCCGCTGATGGGCGGGACTTCCGCCGAAACGGGGACCCTTCTTGGGTGTGGGCATCGTTGTCTCTCATTTCTCTCCGGCCGTATCAGGTACCGCAGTAGTCACTACTCAGTTTGTCGCGCGCGGTGGTGCGGGGTCTGGGGCGGAGCCCCAGTGGGGGTACACGGGGCACAGGCCCCGTGCGGATTAGTACTGTTCGTCCTCCACGAATGCGTCGTCGTCATCGTCGTACGCCGACAACACCGAACGCGGGTCAAACCCAGGCGCACTGTCCTTGAGGTTGAGACCCATCTCAACCAGCTTCAGCTTGACCTCGTCGATGGACTTGGCACCAAAGTTGCGGATGTCAAGCAGATCTTGCTCCGAACGCGAGATGAGTTCACCCACGGTGTGGATGCCCTCACGCTTGAGGCAGTTGTAGGACCGGACCGTCAGCTGCAGATCCTCCACCGGCAGGGCCAGATCCGCGGCCAACTGCTCGTCGACCGGCGACGGGCCGATCTCCACGCCTTCGGCTTCCACGTTGAGTTCGCGAGGCAGACCGAACAACTCCACCAGCGTCTTGCCCGCCGACGCCATCGCATCTCGGGGACGGATCGACTGCTTGGTTTCCACATCGATAACCAACCGATCGAAGTCGGTGCGCTGTTCGACACGCGTCGCTTCGACCTTGTAGGTCACCTTCAGGACCGGGCTATAGATGGAGTCGACCGGCATCCGGCCGATTTCGTTGTCGGCACCCTTGTTCTGGACCGCCGAGACGTAGCCGCGGCCACGCTCGACCACCAGCTCCATCTCCAGCTTGCCCTTGTCGGTCAAGGTGGCGATGCGAAGGTCCGGGTTGTGCACTTCGACGCCCGCCGGTGGCGCGATGTCGGCGGCAGTCACATCCCCTGCCCCGGACTTGCGCAGATACATGGTGACCGGCTCGTCGTGCTCGGAAGAGAGCACCAGTCCCTTGAGGTTCAAAATGACCTCGGTGATGTCCTCCCGAACGCCCTCGATGGTCGAGAACTCATGCAACACGGAGTCGATCTTGATGCTGGTAACCGACGCGCCCGGTATCGAGGAGAGCAGAGTACGCCGCATCGAGTTGCCGAGGGTGTAACCAAATCCTGGCTCCAACGGCTCGATAATGAACCGAGAACGGTATTCGTCAACCACGTCTTCGGACAAGGTGGGGCGCTGAGCGATAAGCACTGATGTGTTCCTTCCCGAGCCTTCCGCTATTTGAAGACTCGAACTGCGAGGACATAACCTCGCGGCGAATACGGACAAGTGTTGCATTCCACCAGCTCCGCCCACATACGGGTCTTGGCACGGAACCTGGCGGGGTGCCCGGGGCTCGGGCCCCGGGCAGCCAGTTACTTCTTGGAGTAGTACTCCACAATCAGCTGTTCTTGAACTGGCAAGTCGATCTGCGCTCGGACCGGAACCTGATGCACCAGAATCCGCATCCGCTTAGCGATGACCTCCATCCAGGCCGGCACGACCCGCTCACCATGGGTCTCACGAGCCACGATGAACGGGGTCAACTCCAGCGACTTCTCCCGCACATCGATGATGTCGAGCGCGGTCACCTGGAACGACGGAATGTTGACCTTCTTGCCATTGACCTTGAAGTGGCCGTGCACCACCAACTGGCGAGCCTGTCGCCGGGTCCGCGCGAAGCCGGCACGATACACCACGTTGTCGAGGCGACATTCCAGCAACTGCAACAGGTTGTCGCCCGTCTTGCCACTGCGACGCGAGGCCTCGGTGTAGTAGTTGTGGAACTGCTTCTCCAGCACGCCATAGGTCAGGCGAGCCTTCTGCTTCTCCCGAAGCTGAAGGAGATACTCGCTTTCCTTGATGCGCCCACGGCCGTGCTGGCCGGGCGGATACGGTCGACGCTCGAATGCCGCGTCACCACCGACGAGGTCGAGGCCGAGACGGCGCGACTTCTTGGTCATTGGGCCTGTGTAACGAGCCATTTGTACTCCTCTGAATCCTGTCTAGGGTCGCCGCTGCGTCGCCTGAGGCGCTGCCGGTCAGACCCGACGCCGCTTCGGCGGGCGGCATCCGTTGTGGGGGGCTGGGGTCACGTCTTGAATGGTGCCAACCTCAAGGCCGACCGCACCCAGTGATCGAATCGCGGTCTCGCGACCAGAGCCCGGGCCCTTGACGAAGACATCTACCTTCTTCATGCCGTGCTCCATGGCGCGGCGACCAGCGGCTTCGGCAGCCATCTGCGCGGCGTACGGCGTCTGCTTACGGGACCCCTTGAAGCCAACGGTGCCCGAGGAAGCCCAGGCGATAACCGCGCCGGTCGGATCGGTGATGGTCACGATGGTGTTGTTGAAGGTACTTTTGATGTGGGCTTCGCCCTGAGCAATGTTCTTCTTCTCCTTGCGGCGAATCTTCTTGGCTCCAGCCGCCTGGCGAGTCTTGGGAGGCATACATTTCTCCTGAACTTGGTGATCGAGTTAGTGAAAGCGTTGTTTGGTTCGCTCGCAGCTCGGGCCGAGTAACGCTTGCGGCCCCAACACGTGGCTTACTTGGCCTTCTTCTTGCCGGCAACAGTGCGCTTAGGTCCCTTGCGAGTCCGCGCGTTGGTCTTGGTCCGCTGGCCACGAACAGGAAGCCCCTGCCGGTGCCGTCGACCTTGGTAGCTGCCGATCTCGATCTTGCGACGGATGTCGGCTTGCACTTCACGTCGGAGGTCGCCCTCGACTTTGAAGTTCGCTTCGATCGCATCGCGGAGTGCGACCAGCTCGTCGTCTCCCAGTTGGTGCACGCGCAGGTCCGGGCTGACCCCGGTGGCTGCCAACAACTGGTGAGATCGGGTACGGCCGATGCCGTAGATATAGGTGAGTGCGATCTCGATGCGCTTCTCGCGCGGAAGATCCACACCAACGAGGCGTGCCATTTCGGTGGCGTCCCTTTCGGTAGTTCGCTGCGGTTTCTGGTCGTGTCGCGCCCTGACGCCCCTCAAGTTCCGATATAGATTCGGTCCTCGAAATCAGGCTCCGGCCGCTGCTCCGGAGGTGACTTCGGTCGACTGTCGTCGACCTAGCGATCACGTTGAAAGTGTATTCAGTTGTGCATATCTCTGCGGTGACCTCGCAGCTCGACCCGCGCTCCGCTGGCGGCCCTCACGCTTCGGTCCCCTCCATCGTGACCTCGCAGCTCGACCCGCGCTCCGCTGGCGGCCCTCACGCTTCGGTCACTAGCCCTGGCGCTGCTTGTGACGGGGGTTTTCGCAGATCACCATGACACGACCATGGCGACGAATCACCTTGCACTTGTCACAGATCGGCTTGACGCTCGGGTTGACCTTCATCTCAAGTTTCTCTTTTCGGCTGCTTCCGGTGACACTGGCCAGACCCGAAGTCTGAACAGTGGCCCAGTGGGGTATGAGGAGTTGAGGCCGGAACAGCTTCTGCTCCGACTCACTCCACAGTTTCGGTGTCCATGACGGCGACCTCGCAGCTCGACCCGCGCTCCGCTGGCGGCTCTCACGCTTCGGTCACTTGTAGCGATAAACAATTCGGCCACGCGTCAGGTCGTACGGCGACAACTCCACCACCACGCGGTCCTCTGGGAGGATGCGGATGTAGTGCTGACGCATTTTGCCGCTGATGTGAGCCAAAACCTTGTGGCCGTTGCTCAATTCGACGCGAAACATCGCGTTCGGCAGCGCCTCGGTGATCGTGCCCTCAAGCTCGATCACACCTTCTTTCTTCGGCATGTACCCCATCTATCTGTTGCTGAATCGGTTACCGTCGACCCGGGAACCTCTCACCCGACAAGGGTGAGTGGACCTCGTTGAGATTGCTCCGATGCCTCCACCCCCGGGCGCACGCCAGACCAACTTCTGCGAGACGGTCGGATGTGCGTTTCGGGCAGCCGTGAGGCACCACGAAGCAAGCCCACGTTGGGCCGACGCTCTAGCTTAGTGCGGTCGGGCCGTGAACCCTAATCGGTCGACCCGTCCACGGCGAGCAGATAGCGCTCCCTCGGGCGTGGTAGCCAGGTGGCCGGCCCTCAGCGCACAGTAGTGCCGTTAACAATGCGCGGCGGCTGGCCACCCAGGAAGAAGATGCCGGGCAGCCCCGGCGTGTCGAAACCCTCGCTTACATTGCCCGCCAATGCGGACCTTGACAAGGTCATCGTTCCGGTGCGGTCGTTGCTGACGAAAAAGATGGCGCTACCGGCTTCTCGAGCGGCGTTTCCGATGAATTCACTGCGGCGGATCGTCAACCGGATCCGGTTGCCGTCGA
>JBOFLH010000476.1:0-9014 GCA_051657765.1 Nocardioides sp.
TGGGGCCCAACGTGCTGCCTGGCTGACCGCTGAGACGGCTTCTGCGCTGGCCGCCGCCCATGCGGTTGGTCACACCCATGGGCGCCTGCGGCCCGAATCCGTCCTGATCGATGCCACCGGCGCGGTCCGTGTGCTCGGATTCTCAGTGGATGCGGCGCTGGCCGGCTCGCTTCCCGGTTCGGTCTCGGGCGACGTGGTCGATCTTGCCGCGATCTTGTACACCGCCCTCACCGGCAGATGGCCTGGCCGGACGCCGTCGGACCGCGTGCAACGGGCACTCTATGAGAACGGGCGCGCACTCCGGGCCAGGCAGGTTCGCGCCGGAGTGCCCACCTTCCTCGACGCGCTCTGCGATCAGGTGTTGTCCCGCGAGGGCCGCAGCAGCCATGCCCGCACAACCTATGACTTGGGCACAGCCCTCGGTATTAGTGAAGCGCTGGCCGGATCGATCGGCGATCCCGGCCTGGTCGCGCGGGCCGAGGCAAATGCGGCTCGAGTTCGCATCCGCCAGGCGCCGCCGATTTCCCTGCCTCCTGAGGTGCCGCGCGAGCGGGTGCTCGACTCGTTCACCGGGTCTCCCCCGGCTGGACCCGAGCCGGCTGGAGCTGGGCTAGATCGGCTCGGTCCGACCGCCACCGGGGCCGAACGATCTGCCCTCCACGAGCCGACCGCGGCACCAGCGCTCACCTCGGGTCGGCGAGTCGACGAAGCCGTGGAGACGGCTGACCGGAAGCTGGACTTGCCCGCCGGATCGGCTCCGCTCGGCGCCGACGTCCTACCGGACCTAGCCCTCACTGAGGCCGGCGTGCCGATATTCCACGACGACCCAGCTGGCGGCACCGAGGTGAGTTGGTTCTCCGCGCGAACCCAGACGCCGCCGCCACCGCCCCCCTTCGAAGCACCAGCGCCCAAGCCGTTGTTCGCCCCCGAACCTCCCGCCGGCACCCCGATACGTCGGCCACGAGCCGTCACGGCGGCGAGCGGGCCGACGGGTGCCGCAGCCGCGGAGGGCGGATTCTGGCCGTGGGCCGGCGGTCCGCCGACTACCCCGCGCCACCCCGACCAGGACGATGCGTCGCTCGGGATGCCGGTGCGAGCGCCGGGCGTCCGATGGTTGCGAATCGCCGCAAGCCTGGCCGTCGGATGTTTGATGCTGCTGGCAATCCTGGCCGCTTACAACATGGCTCAGGGCGAACCGCCGTTGGGCGGCGACTCGGGGCCAACCAGGTCGCCCGCGCCGAGCACGGTGCCGTCCGCACGCGGAGCAGCCTTGGAGATCGTCGGCATGACGGACTTCGATCCGCAGGCGAATCCCCGAGAGGAGAATCCGGAGCTGGTCCCGCGAGCCTTCGACGGTGATCCGAGCACGGCATGGCGGACCCAGACGTACAAGGACAACTTCGGATTATCGAACAGCCTCAAGGACGGTGTCGGCCTGGTCATCGATCTGGGCAAGCCTCGGACGGTGACCGCGGTGACCGCGGCCCTCATCGGCGAGCCCACCGAAGTGGCGGTGACGGTGTCGGCGGATGCGCCCGCCGGGGTCGACGATCTTCAGCCAGTGCAGATTGTCACCGGTAAGCAGTCGCTGCGGGCAATCTTGGACAAGCCGGTTTCCGGTCGTTATGTCACGCTCTGGCTGACGTCCCTGCCGCGGGTCGCTGACGGATTTCAGGCCCAGGTTGCCGAGGTTGAGGTCCGCGGTGCGGCCTGACTCGTCTGGTTCCGAGGATTCGGCAACACGTCGGTGGGCGGGAGCCAAGTACGCTGACACCAGCGATCAGGATCTGCTTCGCGCGCATGTCGCGGGGGATCCCGAGGCATTTGGGGCGTTGTTCGCGCGGCACCGAGACCGCTTGTGGGCGGTAGCGCTGCGCACGATGGGCAACCCGCACGACGCCGCGGACGGACTGCAGGACGGGTTGATCGCGGCCTATCGCCGAGCCGGCTCGTTTCGCGAGGATGCCGCGGTGACCACCTGGTTGCACCGCGTCATCGTCAACGCGTGCCTTGATCGGCTACGGGCGGCGAAGGTCCGCCGGGCCGAGCCACTGCCCGAGTCGTCCGAGGAGTACCACGCCCGCGGCGCGCGCGCTACCTCAGATTCCGTCGGCGCGAGTGACCCCGCCGAGGCCGCAGTCGCCAGCGAACGTCGGCGCGCGGTGCTGGACGCTTTGGCCAGCTTGCCGGTCGAACAGCGAGCCGCGCTGGTTCTGGTCGACATGAATGGCTACCCGATCGCCGAGGCAGCGGCGATCCTGGACGTCGCCGAGGGCACGATCAAGTCGCGATGCTCGCGAGGGCGAGCCAAGCTCGCGGAAACACTCGGGGTGCTTCGTGCTGAGGGGGCGGATACCCGCGCTGGGAACCCTAGGCCGACCACGACCGTCCGATCAGAGGAAGGCACCCGCGGTCCTCCCACCACCTAGCCCACGCGTACGCCGACCTGCGCACCGTAGGTTCCCGGATTCACCCAGGTAGTTAGCCAAGAGACCAATCACACCAACGAAGGAGGTGACCTGCATGGCGGAGACCCCCGAGGAATTCACCGAGCAGCTCTCCCCCGCGCAGACCGAGTCGGTGCGCCGCCTGCTGGCGCACGCCCGAGTCACCGACCCGATGCCCACTGAGGTACAGACCCAACTTGATGACGTACTCCGGGAGCTGGCCGCCGATCGAAGCACGGCTCCCCCGCGTAAACCGGTCGTGACCGAGCTGGCCACGCGCCGGCGCCGCCGAGCTCGTGCGCTGTTGGTGGCGGCCGCCGCGGTCACAGTGATCGGGGTCGGCGGACCGCGCTGGGTGAACCTGCCTGCCTGGGACTCCACCGCTGCGAAGAACCTGGGGTCGGGTGAGTCGGCCAGATCCGTTGACCAGGGCTCTGGCGAACAGGGCTCTGGCGAACAAGGCCGGGCCGGGGCAGCCGATGCGCCGACCGACTCGGCCAACCGGCCGAAACCAGACGGCGGCACCAGGTTGCCGCCGCGCCCGCGGGTGCGACCTGACCGTTTCGCGCAGGACGCGGCCGAGGCCAGAGACCGAGCGGCGAGCCCGGCATTCGACGCCATGACGGTAGACCCCGGCTGTTTGCCGGCAACCGATCGGGCCCGGCTGGGCGAGCAGATTCCGGTGCGCTATTCCGGACGGGAGGCTGTCCTCGTGCTGAGCAACGGCCCGGACGGCACTCAGACGGCCGAGCTGTACCTCTGTGGCGAGAAGACCCCTCGGCAAACCGCCGTCCTGCCAGCCAACTAGGCCCAACCAATCCCCCCGCACCCACGCCGGGGAATGACTCCCCCGTACGATCGGTTGGGAACACGGTCAACGCTTTCGTGGAAGTCGCGTCTCGCGGCCCACTAGGTCACGCCCCCCGTGGGCGCAAGGAGTCAGCCACCGCCATGTCCGAGATCAGAGATGTCATTGTTGTCGGTTCCGGCCCGTCGGGCTACACCGCGGCCGTCTATGCCGCCCGGGCCAGCCTGAAACCGCTGGTATTCGAGGGATCGGTCACCGCCGGTGGCGCGCTGATGAACACCACCGAGGTGGAGAACTTCCCGGGCTTTCGAGACGGCATCATGGGACCGGCCCTGATGGACGAGATGCGTGCCCAGGCCGAACGGTTTGGTGCGGAGTTGCTCACCGACGACGTGATCGAGGTTGACCTCACCGGCCCGACTAAAGTCGTCCGCACCGCCACCGACACTTACTCTGCGCGATCGGTGATTCTCGCCACCGGATCGGGCTATCGCAAGCTGGGACTTCCATTCGAGGACGAGCTGTCCGGACGTGGTGTGTCGTGGTGTGCCACCTGCGACGGCTTTTTCTTCCGCGATCAGGAGATCGCCGTGGTCGGTGGCGGTGACTCGGCTATCGAGGAGGCCACTTTCCTGACTCGGTTCGCCCGCAAGGTCTTCCTGATCCACCGGCGCGAGGAGTTGCGGGCGTCCAAGATCATGCAGGAGCGAGCGTTCGCCGATCCCAAGCTGGAGTTCGTGTGGAACTCCGAGATTGCCGAGATTCACGCAGCCGACGGCCGGCTGGCTGGGCTCACGTTGCGCGACACCACCGACGGCAGCACCCGCCCGCTAACCGCAACCGGACTCTTCATCGCGATCGGACATGATCCTCGCTCCGAGCTTCTGGGCGGACAGGTGAACCTCGACGAGAACGGCTACGTGCTGGTGCGGCACCCGTCGACCGAGACGAATCTACCTGGCGTATTCGCTTGTGGTGACCTGGTGGACCACGTCTACCGCCAGGCGATCACTGCGGCCGGCACGGGCTGTGCCGCCGCCCTCGATGCCGAGCGCTATCTCGCGGCACTCGACCATGCCGAAGTTGTTGCGCACGCCGGAGCTCGCTAGTCCGACACTGGCCTGGGGATGCCGTCGAGCGAGCCGGCTGGTGTCCGGCAAGCCTGGGGACAGGAACAACTGTCGGTGCCGCGCGGTTAACTAGGCAAACTACACCTCACCAAGCTCTCACTAAGGGGTTCATCCGTGGCTGATATCGCTGCTGTTACCGACGCAGACTTCGCAACCGTGGTCCTGCAATCCGACAAGCCCGTGCTTGTCGACTTCTGGGCCGAGTGGTGTGGTCCGTGCCGTCAGGTTGCCCCGATCCTCGATGAGATCGCGTCCGCCCACGGCGATAAGATCACCTTCCTGAAGATGAACGTCGACGAGAATCCGGTCACGCCGTCGTCCTATCGGGTGACCGGCATCCCGACGATCAACATCTACTCCGGTGGCGAGGTCGTCAAGTCCATCGTCGGCGCCAAACCGAAGACGGCCATGCTCAACGAGCTCGCCGAATTCATCGGCCAGTAGTCCTCGTGGCTCGCCAGAGATAGCTCAGATGACCCCGCCTGACGCGCGATCCCTCGGCCGACCTTTTAGGGTCCGATTCCGCATACTACCGGATCTCTTGGTGGCCGATCTTGCTAGCTGATCGTCGCGGCCGACTCTTCGGGCCGATTGGCTAGCCGACTTGCCGGGTGGTCTCAGGCATCGGCCGGACCACCCGGATGAACCGCTCCAGCGCCACGCCGACCTCATCGCGCCAGGTCAGGGCGGAAGTCAGATCCATCCGCATCCGCGGCGTGGTCGGATGAGCACGCTGGGTCTTGAAGCCCACACTGCCCAAGAACGCGTCAGGCAACAATCCGGCCTGCGTGCCGGCTGAACCGTCCGCAAAGCACTCGACCGCGCGGATACCACCGCGACCGATGAGGTCGCGAGCCATGCCTTGCACCAGCATCCGAGCCAGGCCACCGCCTCGATGGCGCGGGTCGACATACGCCGTAGTCAACAGGACGGCGTCTGGCGATACCGGAGCGGTCGGAAAGCTGGCGGCGCGCGGCACATACGCCGGTGGTGCGTACATCAGATATCCGACCGGGGTGTCGTCGCGGAGAACCACTCGACCGCACGAACCCCACTCTCGCAACACCTCCGAGATCCACCGTTGCTTCTCGGCAACCGCCTCATGTTCGGCAATGCGAGCCCGGCGTACCGGATCCAACTCCCACAACAGGCACGACCGGCAGGGCGAGGTGACCGCCGAGAAGTTGTCGACGGTCAGCCGCACGACCTTGCGGGACACGGGGTCCTCCTCGGTGACCTGACGGCACATTGGATTTTGGTGGCTTGAGGGCTTTCACGGGTTGGCTTCGAGGTGCACGATAGCCTCGCATCCTTCATGCTAGAGCCCTGATGACCGAGCTTCCCAGAGCCAGCAGCACTCGCCTCGACTCCTACGTCGATCGCTACGCAGCGCGCACCCTCGGCATGACCGCCTCGGAGATTCGTGCCCTATTCGCCGTGGCGTCTCGACCAGAGGTGGTCTCGCTGGCCGGCGGGATGCCCAACATCTCCGGCCTCCCGCTCGACGTGGTCGGTTCCGCGATCAACGACCTGCTGGCAAATCGCGGCGAGGTGGCTCTTCAGTACGGCTCGGGCCAGGGCGACCCGGCTCTTCGTGAGCAAATCACCGACGTGATGCGGTTGGAGGGCATCGAGGCGCACCCCGATGACATCGTGGTGACCGTCGGATCGCAGCAGGCGGTGGATCTGGTCACCCGAATCTTCTGCGATCCCGGTGACGTCGTCCTGTGCGAAGCACCGTCGTACGTCGGAGCGCTTGGCGTGTTCAAAGCGTTCCAGTGTCAGGTGGTCCACGTCGCCACGGATACCGACGGACTGCTCCCCGAGGCGCTGCGCCAAGCGATCACCAGCGTCAAGGCTGACGGCAAAACGATCAAGTTCCTCTACACCATCCCCAACTTTCACAACCCTGCCGGAGTGACGCTCTCGGCGGCACGGCGCGCTGCAGTGTTGGACCTGGCGCGCGCCGAGGACATCTTGATCGTCGAGGACAACCCCTATGGCCTGCTTGGCTTCGACAGGGAGCCTCTGCGAGCCCTGCGCGCTGACGAGGCCGAAGGTGTCATCTACCTGGGCTCGTTCTCCAAGACGTTCTCTCCGGGCATGCGAGTCGGCTGGGCTCTGGCTCCGCATGCGGTCCGTGAGAAGTTGGTTCTGGCCCAGGAGTCGGCGACGCTGTGCCCGCCGTCTTTCAGCCAGCTGGCCATCTCCAACTACCTGAGCAGGCACGACTGGCTGGGACAGATCAAGCAGATGCGCGAGATGTATCGGGAGCGACGCGACGCGATGATCACCGCGCTGGCGGACCTCCTGCCGACGTCCTGCTCATGGAACCGACCCGAGGGAGGCTTCTTCGTTTGGCTTAACCTGCCACCGGGTATCAACTCGAAGGCGATGTTGCCCCGGGCAGTTACCGCACGCGTCGCATACGTGCCCGGGACGGCCTTCTATGCCGACGGGGGCGGAGCAGAGGCGATCCGGCTGTCATATTGTTATCCGTCGCCTGATCGCATTCGGGAGGGAGTGCGACGACTCGCCGCCGTTCTGGAAGCCGAGCTGGAGCTGCGCGCCACCTTCGGCGCCCCGTCCGAAGTGCGGGGGCGTGCCCGCAGCGAGTACGACGGCCCGGGGACCAACCTGAACTGAGGAAGCCACCATGACGAGATTCCACCCATGACCAACGAGCCGACCAGGCCGGTCCGATGAGTCCGACTGGGCGAAGGGCCGACGGCTCCGACAACGCGGTACGTGTTCTGGTACTGGCCGGCGGCCTGTCCCACGAACGAGAGGTGTCGTTGCGGAGCGGTCGCCGAGTTGCCGAAGCCCTGCGCGAGACCGGAGTCGACGTCGACGAGCGTGACATGGACGCCGACCTACTCACCGCCCTGCGAGATGAGCCACCGAGGTGCGTATTTCCGGTGCTGCACGGTGAAACCGGCGAAGACGGCGCCATCCGAGAAGTCCTCGATCTGTTCGGGCTACCTTATGTCGGCGCCGGCCCGGCAGCGTGCCGGATGGCGTTCGACAAGCCGGTCGCCAAGGAGGCCGTTCGGCGGGCGGGGATCGCGACCCCGCCGGCGGTGTGCCTGTCGGCCGAGACTTTCCGCGAACTCGGCGCGCGTGAGGTGATGGCAAGCGTGATCTCCGGCGTCGGCCTGCCACTTATCGTGAAGCCGGCGCGCGGCGGCTCGGCGCTCGGATGTAGCAAGGTGAACCGCCCGGACGAACTGCCCGGCGCGATGGTCAACGCCTATGCCTATGGTCCGGTGGCACTGGTGGAACGATTTGTGGCGGGCTATGAGATCGCGGTCACCGTGATCGACGATGGGACCGGGCCACGGGTGCTGCCGGCCGTGGGAATTGACCCCGACGGTGGCGTGTACGACTACACCGCGCGATACACAGCCGGCGCAACGGAGTTTCACGTGCCGGCCCGAATCTCGGCCGGCTTGGCCGAGATCAGCGCTGCCGTAGCGCTACGCGTGCACGAGGCGCTTGGTCTTCGTGACGTCTCGCGCTCGGACTTGATCGTTGACCCCGACGGAGCGGTCTGGTTCTTGGAAGCGAATGTCGCACCCGGCTTTACCGAGACCTCAACCGTGCCGTTGGCGATCCAGGCCGCCGACCTCGATCTCGGCGACGTGTGCGTCTCATTGGTGCACCGGGCATTGGCTCGCACCCCAATCAACCGGCAGGATCGGTCCCATGCGTGATCTGACCTATCCAGCCATTATCGCCGCCGCCAGATTGGGGTTCCGCGCCTTGGGTCAAGACCTGCGGCTGTCCGGCACCGAACATGTGCCTCGGCGTGGCGGTGTGCTCCTGGCGTTCAACCACGTGAGCTACGTCGACTTCATCTATGGTGGCTTTGCCGCGCACCCATCTGGGCGCCGGGTGCGATTCATGGCCAAGAGAGAGTTGTTCGACCACCGCTGGTCCGGGCCGCCGATGAGATCGATGCACCACATCGCGGTTGACCGGGCTGAGGGTGAGGCCGCCTATCGAGCCGCCGTCGACTACCTCGACGCCGGGGAAGCGGTCGGCATCTTCCCGGAGGCGACGATTTCGCGGGCGATGACGCTCAAACCGTTCAAGACCGGCGCCGTGCGAATCGCTGCTCGGGCCGGCGTGCCCATTGTCCCGGTGATTCTGTGGGGAACGCAGCGAATGATCACCAAGGATCACCCTCGCGATCTCTCTCGCGGGCGTACGATCACCATCGATGTCGGCGAAGCTATCCGGCCCACCGGCGAACATCCGCTGGCGGAGACCGCTGAGCTAAAGGAACGGATGGCGCTGATGTTGGCCGCTGCGATCGAGAGACATCCCGACGGCCGGCCAGCCGGAGCGTGGTGGCTGCCGGCATCTCAAGGCGGTGGCGCGCCGACCTTGGAAGAGGCGGCCCGGCTGGACACCGCGGAGCGGGCCGAGCGGGTGCGTCGATATCGCGAGATGAAGGCTAAGCAATCCGGAGATACCTTGCCGAAGTAGCTAGTGGTCCGTCTCAGTATTGAGTGATCCCTTGTCGAGGGTGGCCCGTGCGCGTTCGACCTTGGCGAGGATGTCTTCGGCGGTGGCTGTCCAGGCGTAGGGCTTGGGGTTCTCGTTGGTGGTTTCGAGGTAGGTCTC
>JBOFLH010000477.1:0-18058 GCA_051657765.1 Nocardioides sp.
AGGGCAACAAGGACTCGATGCTCTATCACGCTCCCGGCGGTCGGTGGTATGACGCGACCATCGCTGAGGTGTGGTTCAAGACCACGGCCGACGCGGAAGCCGCTGGCTTCACGAAGGCGGGCGCCCGGAAGAAGAAGGACGGTGAGAGCAAGTGAGCACCCTGCATAAGGATCATCGCGACATCCTGATCGCTCCGGTGGTCTCCGAGAAGAGCTATGGCTTGCTCGACGCGAACAAGTACACCTTCTTGGTGCGACCCGACGCCAACAAGACCGAGATCAAGATCGCGGTCGAGAAGGTGTTCGGCGTCAAGGTCACCTCGGTCAACACCATGAACAGATCCGGCAAGACCCGTCGGAGCCGGACCGGGCTCGGCAAGCGTAAAGACACCAAGCGGGCCATCGTGAGTCTCGTCGAGGGCGATCGCATCGACATCTTCGGGGGGCCGGTGGCATGACCGCCTACGCACAACCAGGACTGGCACGCGCACAGGAACTTAGGATTCGGGTGAGCTGAGATGGCTATTCGCAAATACAAGCCGACCACCCCGGGCCGCCGCGGCTCGTCGGTTGCCGACTTCGTTGAGGTCACTCGGACCACCCCGGAGAAGTCGCTGACGCGTCCGTTGCCGAAGAAGGGTGGACGCAATAACCAGGGCCGGATCACCACGCGGCACCAAGGTGGCGGACATAAGCGCGCCTATCGGGTCATCGACTTCCGTCGCTACGACAAGGACGGTGTGCCGGCCAAGGTTGCGCACATCGAATACGACCCGAATCGCACCGCAAGGATCGCGCTCCTCCACTTCGCCGACGGCGAAAAGCGGTACATCGTGGCGCCCAAGGACTTGACCCAAGGCACCCCGGTGGAGTCCGGTGCCGGCGCCGATATCAAGCCCGGAAACAATCTGCCGCTGCGCAACATCCCGGTCGGCACCACGATCCATTGTGTGGAGCTTCGGCCCGGAGGCGGCGCCAAAATGGCGAGGTCCGCGGGCAACAGCGCACAGTTGGTCGCCAAGGAAGGCTCCCGTGCCACCCTGCGCTTGCCGTCGGGCGAGATGCGATTCGTCGACGTACGCTGCCGTGCCACCGTGGGTGAGGTCGGCAATGCCGAGCAGTCCAACATCAACTGGGGCAAAGCCGGGCGCATGCGTTGGAAGGGTCGTCGTCCCACCGTCCGCGGTGTCGTGATGAACCCCGTCGATCACCCGCACGGCGGCGGCGAGGGTAAGACCTCCGGCGGCCGTCACCCGGTGTCGCCATGGGGCAAGGCCGAAGGTCGCACGCGCAAGCGCAAGGCCAGCGACTCCCAGATCATTCGCCGCCGCAATAGCAAGAAGCGCTAGGAAGTAGAGACATGCCTCGCAGCCTGAAGAAGGGTCCCTTCGTGGACGGCCACCTGATGAAGAAGGTGGACGCCGAGAACGACAAGGGCAGCCACAACGTGATCAAGACCTGGTCGCGCCGTTCGATGATCGTGCCGGCCATGATCGGGCACACCATCGCGGTGCACGACGGCCGCAAGCACGTCCCGGTTTTCGTGACCGACTCCATGGTCGGGCACAAACTGGGTGAGTTCGCGCCGACCCGCACCTATCGCGGACACGTGAAGGAAGACCGGAAGGGACGACGTCGATGAGCGTGACCGAACGCCACCGCACCAGTGCTCGCCGGGCATCGCTGCTCGGCGACCGGCCGGGTGCCTTTGCCAGCGCGCGTTATGTGCGAATCACGCCGATGAAGGCGCGTCGAGTCGTCGACATGGTACGGGGCCAGCGCGTCGACGACGCCTTGTCGTTGTTGAAGTTCGCGCCGCAGGCGGCGTCGGAGACCATCTACAAGGTGCTGGAGTCTGCGATCGCCAATGCCGAGGCCACCGAGGGCCTCGCTCGTGCGGACCTGATCGTGTCGATCGCCCAGGTCGACGAAGGGCCCACGATGAAACGGTGGCGTCCTCGCGCTCAGGGTCGCGCTACCCGGATCAACAAACGCACGAGCCACATCACGCTGGTCGTGCAGCCGGCCGAACTCAATGCGAAGAAGAAAGGACGGACTGCCTGATGGGGCAAAAGATCAACCCGAACGGCTTCCGCCTCGGCATCTCGACCGATCACAAGAGTCGGTGGTATGCCGACAAGCTGTACCGCGCCTACGTCGGTGAGGATGTGGCGATCCGCAAACTCCTTGCCAAGGGCATGGAGCGGGCCGGCATCTCCAAGGTCGAGATCGAACGCACCCGGGATCGGGTGCGGGTGGACATCCACACCGCTCGGCCGGGCATCGTGATTGGGCGTCGTGGCGCCGAAGCTGACCGGATCCGCGGTGAGCTGGAGAAGCTCACCAACAAGCAGGTGCAGCTGAACATTCTCGAGGTCAAGAACCCCGAGATCGACGCCCAGCTTGTTGCCCAAGGTGTCGCCGAGCAGTTGTCGGGCCGCGTGCAGTTCCGGCGCGCCATGCGGAAGGCCATCCAAACCTCCATGCGGTCAGGCGCCCAGGGCATTCGAATCCAGTGCTCGGGCCGGCTCAACGGCGCGGAGATGTCACGAACCGAGTTCTACCGCGAAGGCCGGGTACCGCTGCACACCCTGCGCGCCGACATCGACTACGGCTTCTATGAAGCCAAGACGACGTTTGGCCGCATCGGGGTGAAGGTGTGGATCTACAAGGGCGAAGTCGCCGCCACCCGCGCGGAGCGGGAAGCCCAGGTTGCCTCCCGGGCCGGCGCCCCAGGTCGGGGACGGCCGACTCGTGGTGCTGAACGACCCAGCCGAGGAACGCGCACAGAGCGGCCGGCCGCTGAGGCCGTCAGCGCGGCTTCGGTGGAGCCGACGGCGCCAGCGGCAGCGTCGGTGCCGGCCAGCGCAAGCACGGGACAGGAGAGCTAGCCATGCTAATGCCCCGTCGAGTCAAGCACCGCAAGCAACATCACCCGAAGCGCACCGGCGCGGCCAAAGGTGGCACCCGATTGGCGTTCGGTGACTTCGGTATCCAGGCCATTGAAGGGCACTACGTCACCAACCGGCAGATCGAGTCCGCTCGTATCGCGATGACGCGGCACATCAAGCGTGGCGGCAAGGTGTGGATCAACATCTACCCCGATCGCCCGCTGACCAAGAAGCCGGCCGAGACCCGGATGGGTTCGGGCAAAGGCTCGCCGGAGTGGTGGATCGCCAATGTGAAACCTGGGCGAGTGATGTTTGAACTGTCCGGCGTCACCGAGGACGTCGCCCGCGAAGCGATGCGCCGAGCCATCCACAAACTCCCGATGAAGTGCCGCTTTATCACGCGCGAGGCAGGTGAATTCTGATGGCCACGACCAAGACCAGCCCGGCATACCAGCTTGACGAGATGACCAACGTCGACCTGGAGGCTAAGCTCCGCGACGCCAAGGAAGAGTTGTTCAATCTACGATTCCAGGCGGCAACCGGACAATTGGAGAGCCATGGTCGGTTGCGCTCGGTGAAGAAGGACATTGCCCGGATCTACACCGTGGTTCGCGAGCGGGAACTGGGTATTCGAAACGCGCCGGACCACACAGATGAGCAGGCCCAGGACACTGAGAAAGATGGTGCCGCGTGAGCGAGCAGGCAACCAACCCGTTACCGAAGACCCCCCGCAATCAGCGCAAGGTCCGCGAAGGTCTGGTGCTGAGCGACAAGATGGACAAGACCGTCGTGGTCTCCGTCGAGGATCGCGTCAAGCACGACCTTTACGGCAAGGTGCTGCGACGCAACACCAAGTTCAAGGCGCACGACGAGCACAACGCCTGCGGCATCGGTGATCGGGTGCTCATCATGGAGACCCGGCCGCTGTCGGCCACCAAGCGCTGGCGCGTCGTGGAGATTGTGGAGAAGGCGAAATGATCCAGCAGGAGTCAAGGCTCAAAGTTGCCGACAACACCGGCGCCAAGGAAATCCTGTGTATTCGGGTGCTTGGCGGTTCCGGGCGCCGCTACGCTGGCATCGGAGACACCATCGTGGCGACCGTCAAGGACGCCATTCCTGGTGGCAACGTTAAGAAGGGCGACGTCGTC
Organism: Nocardioides sp.; assembly: GCA_051657765.1. Classification (GTDB taxonomy): domain Bacteria; phylum Actinomycetota; class Actinomycetes; order Propionibacteriales; family Nocardioidaceae; genus Nocardioides. The sequence continues at coordinate 4,039 of JBOFLH010000477.1, forward strand.
AAAGCGGTCGTGGTGCGTACGGTCAAGGAGCGACGGCGGCCGGATGGTTCCTACATCCGGTTCGACGAGAACGCCGCGGTCATCTTGAAGAGCGACGGCGAACCGCGGGGCACTCGCATCTTCGGCCCGGTCGGTCGCGAGTTGCGCGACAAGAAGTTCATGAAAATCATCTCGCTTGCGCCGGAGGTGCTGTGATGAGCAAGAAGACTGCGATGAGCAAGAAGAACAGGCGCGCCCTGCACAAGAGCGGGATCAACCTGAAGAAAGGCGACACCGTGAAGGTGATCGCCGGCCAGGACAAAGGCGTGGAGGGCAAGATCATCAGCGTCTTGCGCGAGGACAACCGAGTGATCGTCGAAGGCGTGAACCGGGTCAAGAAGCACACCAAGGTGGTCAACACCGGTGGCCGGGCTGGTAATACCGGCGGCATCATCACCACTGAGGCACCGGTCCACGTGTCCAACGTGATGTTGGTCGAAGGCGGCGGGGTGACCAGAATCGGCTTCCGTCGCGACGAGGTGACCAAGCGACGGGCGGATGGCTCGACGTACACCACCACGCGCAGCGTGCGTATCTCTCGCAAGACCGGAAAGGAGATTTGAGCATGACCGTGACCGAAACCATGCCTGCTCCGGACGGTGCGTCGACCGGCGCGCCATCGCCTCGGCTGAAGGCGCGCTACCGCGCGGAGATCGTGCCGGCGCTTCGCGAGCAGTTCGGCTACCCCAACGTGATGATGGTGCCCGGCTTGACCAAGATCGTGGTCAACATGGGTGTCGGCGAGGCGGCTCGCGACTCCAAGTTGATCGAGGGCGCGATCAAGGACCTCACCACGATCACCGGGCAGAAGCCGATGGTGACCAAGGCCCGCAAGTCAATTGCCCAGTTCAAGCTACGCGAGGGCATGCCGATCGGCGCGCACGTGACGTTGCGGGGCGATCGGATGTGGGAGTTCCTGGATCGGCTGCTCTCGCTGGCACTGCCCCGCATCCGTGACTTCCGCGGTTTGTCGCCGAAGCAGTTCGACGGCCGGGGAAACTACACCTTCGGGCTGACCGAGCAGGTGATGTTCCACGAGATCGATCAAGACAAACTGGATCGCATTCGGGGCATGGACATCACTATCGTGACGACGGCTACCAACGATGAGGAGGGGCGCTCCTTTTTGAAGCACCTCGGCTTCCCGTTCAAGGAGCTGTGACGAATGAGTTCGAGGAACGTGACCAGTGTGAAGGAGCTCAACTGACATGGCGAAGACCGGACTCAAGGTCAAGCAAGCCCGCAAGCCGAAGTTCGCGGTGCGTGCCTACACCCGCTGCCAGCGATGTGGCCGACCCAAGGCCGTGTATCGCAAGTTCGGGCTATGCCGAATTTGCCTGCGGGAAATGGCGCATCGCGGCGAACTTCCCGGTGTCACCAAGTCTTCCTGGTGAACTGGACCGGCGTCCGTCGGAGCAGCGGTTCGCCGGGGCACCACCTAGTCCTTGTCGCTGGTTACGGCCAACGACTCTCTGTTCGAACAAACTAGTTACGGAAGGTCTGTAGAGAAGTGCTCTTCGGAAACCGACGTAGAGAAGGGGCCGTCCGGCCATGACCATGACCGACCCGATCGCAGACATGTTGACCCGTCTGCGCAACGCCAACCAGGCGTTTCACGACGACGTCGCGATGCCGTACAGCAAGATGAAGGAGGGACTTGCCGACATCTTGAAGGCCGAGGGCTACATCACCTCGTACTCGGTAGCCGATCCGGCGGACGGCGAAGTCGGCAAGACCTTGCGGATCACGTTGAAGTACGGTCGCAATCGGGAGCGTTCGATCGCCGGCGTTCGGCGGATCAGCAAGCCCGGCCTCCGGGTCTACGCCAAGCACACGGGCTTGCCCAAGGTGCTCGGCGGACTCGGCGTGGCGATCATCTCTACCAGCCAGGGCCTACTGACCGACCGCCAGGCACACCAGAAGGGCGTAGGCGGAGAAGTCCTCGCCTACGTCTGGTAACCCGGAAATCTGAGACCGAAGGAGAGAAGAAGCAATGTCGCGTATTGGCAAGCTCCCGATCACGGTCCCCTCCGGGGTCGACATCGCCATCGATGAGAACACCGTCAACCCGACGGTGACTGTCAAGGGGCCTAAGGGCACCCTCTCGCACACCGTCGTCGCGCCGATCACCGTCGAGCGAAGCGACGGGACGCTCGAGGTCAAGCGACCCGACGACCACCGGATCAGCAAGGCGATGCACGGGCTGACTCGCACCCTGATCAACAACATGGTGGTGGGCGTCACCGACGGCTACGAGAAGAAGCTCGAGATCGTCGGTGTCGGCTATCGAGTGTTGTCCAAAGGCCCAACCGAGTTGGAGTTCCAGCTCGGCTACAGTCACTCGATCACCTTCAAGGCGCCCGACGGCATCACCTTCGCGGTGGAGAGCCCGACCAAACTCGGTGTCCATGGCATCGACAAACAACTTGTCGGCGAGACCGCCGCGAACATTCGAAAGTTGCGCAAGCCCGAGCCTTACAAGGGCAAGGGCGTTCGTTACGCCGGCGAACACATCCGCCGCAAGGTCGGAAAGGCTGGCAAATAGATCATGGCTATCTCCCTGTCGAACAACAAGCACACCGCCGCGCGCACCAAGTCCCGCCTGCGGCGCCAGGCTCGCGGCCGCAAGAAGATCGCCGGTACTGCGCAACGGCCCCGGCTGGTGGTCACCCGCTCGCCCAGGCACATCACCGTGCAGGTGGTCGACGATCTCATCGGGCACACGCTCGCCTACGCCTCCACAATGGAAGCAGGTCTTCGTGGAGTTGACGGCGACAAGACCGCGAAGGCCAAGAAGGTCGGCGAACTGGTCGCCGAGCGAGCCAAGGCCAGTGGCATCGAAGCGGTCGTGTTCGACCGTGCCGGAAACAAGTACCACGGCCGGGTAGCGGCGCTTGCCGACGGTGCTCGCGCCGGCGGCTTGTCGTTCTAACTCACAGTGTTTTCCAATGCGATCAGCAAGTTATAGGAAGAGGAAAGTCTCATGAGCGGAGTCCGATCAGGACAAGCTTCGGGTGGACAGCGCGCGGGTGGCGAACGTGGCGGTGGTGACCGCAGAGGTCGCGACGGTGGGCGCGGTCAAGCCGAGAAGAGCGCCTACCTCGAGCGGGTCGTGGCCATCAACCGGGTAGCCAAAGTAGTCAAGGGCGGTCGGCGATTCAGCTTCACCGCCTTGGTCGTCGTTGGTGACGGCGAAGGCATGGTGGGCGTGGGCTACGGCAAGGCGAAGGAGGTTCCGGCCGCCATCGCCAAGGGCGTCGAAGAGGCCAAGAAGGCCTTCTTCCGGGTGCCCCGCGTCCAGGGCACCATCCCGCACCCGGTGCAAGGCGAGAAGGCTGCCGGTGTCGTGTTTCTGCGTCCGGCGGCGCCCGGTACCGGCGTGATCGCGGGTGGCCCGGTGCGTGCGGTTCTGGAGTGCGCGGGCATTCATGACGTGCTCAGCAAGTCGTTGGGGTCCTCGAATCAGATCAACATCGTGCACGCCACCGTCGCGGCTCTTCAATTGCTTGAAGAGCCCGAGGCGGTAGCCTCGCGTCGCGGTCGACGGGTCGAGGACGTGGCCCCGGCTGCGCTGTTGCGTGCTCGTGCCGAAGGCCGACTGGAGAAGGCGGCAGCGGAGGTGCCTGCGTGATGGCGCAACTCAAGGTTCAACAGATGAAGTCGGGCATCGGGCGCAAGGCCAATCAGCGGGAGACGTTGCGCTCGCTAGGGCTTAAGCGCATCGGTGACGTGGTGGTGAAAGAGGACCGCCCGGAGATTCGCGGCATGGTACACACGGTCCGCCACCTGGTGTCGGTCGATGTGATAGACGGGGCGATTGATGGCGCCAGCAAGGGAGAGAGTGACCAGGTATGACGCTCAAGTTGCACCATCTGCGCCCGGCTCCGGGCGCCAAGACGGCCAAGACCCGCGTCGGTCGCGGCGAGGGCTCGAAGGGCAAGACCGCGGGCCGCGGCACCAAGGGCACCAAGGCTCGATACCAGGTCCCGGTCGCCTTCGAGGGTGGCCAGATGCCGATCCACATGCGCCTGCCCAAGTTGAAGGGCTTTCGCAACCCCTTCAAGGTGGAGTTCCAGGTGGTCAATCTCGATCGGATCAACGAATTGTTTCCCGAGGGTGGCACTATCGGTGTTGCCGATCTCGTCAGCCGCGGCGCGGTTCGCAAGAACCAGCCAGTCAAGGTGCTCGGCCAAGGCGAGATCACGGTTTCCGTGCAGATCAGCGCTCACGCGTTCTCCGGCTCCGCCCGCGAGAGGATCGAGGCAGCCGGCGGTAGCGTGACGGTCCTCTGACCGGAACGCCCAGTCAGATCAGTTCGGTCAGTTCGAGGAAGAGGATCCCGTGTTAGGCGCGTTCGCCAATGCTTTCCGCACGCCGGACCTGCGGCGCAAGCTGCTGTTCGTGTTGTTCATTGTCGTGATCTTCCGCTTGGGGTCACAGGTGCCGGCGCCCGGCGTCAACACCGGGAACGTGCAGAAGTGCATCGAGGGCCTGGAAGACGGCGGACTTTACAGCTTGATCAACCTGTTCTCCGGTGGCGCGTTGCTGCAGCTGACCATCTTCGCGCTGGGCATCATGCCCTACATCACCGCCAGCATCATCTTGCAGTTGTTGGTGGTTGTGATTCCCCGCCTGGAGGCGCTGAAGAAGGAAGGCCAGGCCGGGCAGACCAAGATCACCCAGTACACCCGCTACCTCACCCTCGCCTTGGCGTTGCTGCAGGCGACCGGCATCGTCGCCTTGGCGCGCAGCGGCCAGCTATTGCAGAACTGCAACGAGGATCTCCTCTACTCCAACGGCACCACGACGTTCTTGGTCATGGTGATCACGATGACGGCCGGCACGGCGGTCATCATGTGGTTCGGTGAGTTGATTACCGAGCGGGGCATCGGCAACGGGATGTCGATCTTGATCTTCACGACCGTGGTCTCTACCTTCCCGTCTTCGTTGTGGGGAGTGAAGACCGCCCGGGGCTGGTGGACCTTTGGGGTCGTGATGGTGATCGGTCTCGCCATCATCGCGGCGGTGATCTTCATCGAGCAGGCGCAGCGCCGGATCCCGGTCCAATATGCCCGGCGGATGGTGGGCCGAAAGATGTTCGGTGGCTCCTCGACCTACATCCCGCTCAAGGTGAACCAGGCCGGCATCATCCCGGTGATCTTTGCGTCCTCCCTGCTCTACCTTCCGGCGATGGCGGTGCAGTTCAACACCGGTAACAGCCGGGTAGTCGAGTTCATCAGCCGGTACTTCGGCAGTGGCGCTCATCCGGTCTACATGGTGACCTACTTCCTGCTGATCATCTTCTTCACCTACTTCTACGTCTCCATCACCTTCAACCCCGAGGAGGTGGCCGACAACATGAAGAAGTACGGCGGCTTCATCCCCGGCATCCGAGCCGGCAAGCCCACCGAGGAGTATCTCGGCTACGTCTTGTCCCGGATCACCTTTCCTGGAGCGCTCTATCTCGGGCTGATCTCATTGGTCCCTCTGATAGCGCTCGTGCTGATCAACGCCGATCAGAACTTTCCCTTCGGCGGCACCTCGATCCTGATCATGGTGGGTGTCGCGCTCGATACGGTGAAGCAGATCGAGAGCCAACTCCAGCAGCGCAACTATGAAGGGTTTCTCCGCTAAATGACCCCCCCAGCCACCCCCCACTCCGCTCGGGCGATGCCCGAGACCCCGAGCTAGCATGCGGCTGATCATCATGGGCCCACCAGGTGCGGGCAAGGGCACACAGGCCAAGTTCGTCGCCGCGAAGTACACTATTCCGGCTGTCTCCACCGGGGACATCTTCCGCGCCAATGTGGCCGCCGGCACGCCGCTCGGCCTGGAGGCGGAGCGGTACATGCAAGCCGGCGAGTACGTGCCTGACGCGGTCACCAACTCGATGGTTCGCAATCGGCTCGCCGAACCGGACGCCGACCCCGGGTTCCTGCTGGATGGCTATCCGCGGACCGTGGCGCAGGTGGCCGAACTGGACGACATGATGGCGACCACCGGCCACCGCTTGGACGCGGTGGTGGTGCTGATCGTCGACGCCGAAGAGATCGTGCAACGACTGTTGGGTCGGGCCCATGTGGAGGGCCGCGAAGACGACACCGAGGAGGTCATCCGGCGCCGGCAGCAGGTTTACGCGGCGGAGACCGAGCCGCTCATCGATGTCTACCGCTCTCGCGATCTGTTGCTCGAAATCGACGGTGTCGGTGAGGTCGACGAGGTAACGCTGCGAATCTCCGAAGCGCTGGCGTCGGTCAGCGAAAGTTGACTGCCGTGGCATTTCGTGAGCGGGGCATCGAGCTCAAGAACCCGGCTCAGATCCAGGCGATGCGGGTCGCCGGGGTGTTGGTCGGTGAGACCCTCGAGATGCTTCGCGAGGCGGTGCGTCCGGGCGTCTCCACGGCAGAGTTGGATGCGTTGGCTGAGGAGAACATTCGGGCGGGCGGCGGCGTGCCCTCATTCCTGGGTTATGGCGTCCCGCCGTTCCCGGGTTCAATCTGCGCCTCGGTCAACGATGAGGTGGTGCACGGGATCCCGGGGGAGCGAGTGCTCGCCGGCGGAGATGTGATCTCGATTGATTGCGGCGCCATCGTGGACGGTTGGCACGGCGATGCCGCGATTACCGTCGCGGTCGGTGAGGTACCAACCGAGGTGGTCGAGCTCATGCGAACCACCGAGGATTCCTTGTGGCACGGGATTGCCGCCGCACGACTCGGCGGCCGGGTGACGGACATCTCGCATGCGGTGGAGAGTCACATCCGGGCGTCCGGAAGCTACGGAATCCTTGAAGACTATGTGGGGCACGGCATTGGATCGGCGATGCATCAACCGCCCAACGTGCCCAACTACGGCCGGCCCGGACGCGGCCCGAAGCTGGTGCGCGGTCTAGCCCTGGCCGTGGAGCCGATGGTGACGCTCGGCGGCATCGAAACCGAGCTCGACGACGACGAATGGACTGTGGTGACGATGGACGGAAGCTGGGCGGCGCACTACGAGCACACGTTCACGCTGATGCCGGACGGCCCGTGGGTGTTGACCGCGTTGGACGGCGGTCAGGCGAAGTTGACGGATCTCGGCGTGACATACGGGGGTAACTGAGACATGGATGTGTCTAGCGGCGTGTGGTGGGTGACGGGTCTGCTGACCGTCGGTGTCTTGTTGGTCGACGTTCTTGTCATCGGTCGACGGCCACACGAACCAACGATGAAGGAGTGCTCGCGCTATCTTGGGGTCTACCTGGGTGCGGCGGTCGCTTTCGGGGTCGGCGTGTGGGTGTTCACCGGGGCGCGGTACGGCGGCGAGTTCTTCGCGGGTTGGCTCACGGAGTACTCCCTCTCCGTGGACAACCTGTTCATCTTCATCATCATCATGACCAAGTTCGCGGTGCCTCGGCAGTACCAGCAGACCGCACTCTTGATCGGTATTGTGCTGGCGCTGGTGCTGCGTGGCGTCTTCATCGCGGTCGGCGCCGCGGCCATCGAACAGTTCTCGTGGGTGTTCTACCTATTCGGGTTGTTTCTGGTGTGGACCGCTATCCACCTGGCGATGGAGGCCAACGAGGAGGACGCCCAATACGACGAGCCGCGCCTGGTGACCTACATGCGTCGGCACTTCCCGGTCACGGAGCAGTGGCATGGCGTCAAACTCACGGTCCTTGTGAGCGGTAAGCGCATGCTGACGCCGATGTTTCTGGTCATCATGGCGCTGGGGGTCACCGATCTGCTGTTCGCTCTCGACTCGATACCGGCGATCTACGGTCTCACCGAGGAGCCCTACCTGGTGTTCACCGCGAACGTCTTCGCCTTGATGGGCCTGCGCCAGCTCTACTTCCTGATCGGCGGCTTGTTGGAACGCCTGGTCTACCTCTCCTATGGGCTGGCCTTCTTGCTGTTCTTCATCGGGGTGAAGCTGATTCTGCATGCCATGCACGAGAACGAGCTGCCGTTCATCAATGGCGGCAAGCACATCAAGTGGGCGCCCGAGATTCCCATCTGGCTCTCGCTCACCGTCATCATCGGCACCCTGGCGGTCACCACTGTCGCCAGTCTCGCCAGGGACCGCGCTCGATCTCGCTGATCGTTGGGTGAGCCGCGCCTCGTTCGTGGCGTCGCGGATCAATCCTTTGGCCGATGTCTTCGCTCCTCGGATCGCGAATGATGGAGCACATGACAGTGAACTCAGAGTCGACTAAGTCGCGATCGTCGTCCGTTGGTTGGAACAAGCCTAGGTACTGGTTGCTGACCGGCCTCTTGGTGTTCATGATGGGCTACTCCGCGCTCTGGACCCTGGTTGATCCGCAAGGAACCTATGACAACACCGAGAAGTTGGGATTTCCCGGCTTCATCGGGACCTATCCGCTGGCTGCGGCGAAGATAGCTGCTGTTGTGGTGATTGTGTGGCGACGGTGGCCGGTATTGACCATCTTTGCCTTCGCGGGCCTGATCTACGATGTCTCGCTTGCCTTGATGGCGCACATCTATGAGGGCGACTTCCCGAGTGGCTGGTTGGCGGTGTTAGGGGTCGTGATCTGGTGCGGCGCCTTCTGGGCCGAGCGGGACCGGGTCGCCCACGAGCGGCAAGGCGGGTTGGCGTCATGAGTAACAGGGAGCGGCTGCGGATGACCCGCTGGAACAACATTGGGAGGTTCGTGAAGTGACGACGCGAACCGCACCGAATCCAGCGTCCTCATCCGTTGTTGCCTGGGACAGACGCCGGTACTGGCTGCTGACCGGGTTGCTCCTCTTCACTATGGGCTATTCCGCGGTCTGGACCCTGGTCGATCCCCAAGGTAGCTATGAGGGGGCCGAACGGTTAGGTTTCCCTGGTTTCATTGCGGCTTACCCATTGGCGATGGTGAAGCTTGCCGCGATCGTGGTGATTGTGTGGCGTCGCTGGCCGGTGTTGACGTTGTTTGCCTACGCCGGATTTCTGTACGACCTGGTGCTCGCGTTGCTGGGGCACATCGGCGCGGACGACTTTCCGTATGGACTAGTTGCGGTGTTGGGGCTGGTGTTCTGGTGCGGCGCGTTCTGGGTCGAGCGGGACCGGGTCACTCATGAAGGATTGTCCAAAGCTTGACCGCCGGTTCCCAAGAAGTCATTCTGTCACGGTGCCCTCGTGAAGACTCAGCGCGGCTCGATCGACGTCCATCGAAGCTGTCGAGTCCAGGCAGCCAGTACCGATGGCGGAATTCACCGCGCAGGTGGCTCGGCTCGTTGCGGCCAAGGGTGTTCGAAGGGGTAGCTTGGTCGCGGAAACTGGTCGTCTGGTGCATGGTGCTCGGGGCCTTTGCCGTTACATTCGTTTTTAGCTATGCGCCCGGTGCCCTGAGGATGTCCTGGTCGGCATCGCTGGCCGTCTCGACTGGTGCCGCGGCCGTGGTGTGGCTCAGCGTGGTCCGGCCGGTGGCCGCCCTCGCCGTCGCCGTTTTCCTGACCTGCCTGCTGCCGGTGATCGGGTCGACTTTCGACCTGATGCCGCTGTTGTTGGTCATGGTCGGCTTCCAGGTAGCAATGCGCAGCGCCATTCGGCTGTGGTTGGTGGCAGTGGTCCTCCTCGCGGCATTCAGCATCAGCGACATCTGGTTACGGGTCGCGGCTGATCGCACGTTCATGGAAGCGTCAGTGCTTTATCCACTCTTGTGGTGTGGGTTGGCTGTGGGGCTCGGTGCGCAAAGTCGTCAGGTTCGAGTTCAGCAGGAACAACTGATTGCGCTCCAAGAATCGGACCGAAGGCGGGCCGTTTCGGAGGAGCGTCGCCGGATAGCCCGTGATGTGCACGACATCGCTGCTCACCATCTGTCTGCCTTGGTGGTGCACAACAAGCTCGCCCGACGAATTCACACGATTGACGCACTCGATGAGGCAGCGTTGTTTACGGCCGATACCGCGTCCGAGGCCCTCGACTCCCTCAAGCAGGTGGTGGGTGTGTTGTCCGCCGATGCCGTGTCGCCGTTGCGGCCGCAGCCATCGCTGGAGGACATCGCGGAGGTCACTAGCCGGATGGAATCCGCCGGCCTGCGCGTCCACTACTCGGCGATGTCGACCACCAGGCTTCCTCGCGAGGCGGAGGTCGCTGTCGTTCGCATTGTGCAGGAGGCGTTGGCCAACGTGATCCGCCACCGGGGGCCCGGCCGTGCGTGGGTGCGGTTGACAGCGCGTGATGAGCACGTGCGACTGACCATCGAAGACGACGGGCCTTTCGATTGGCGTGGTGAGACCGGTGGGTCGATGTCGCCCCAGCCAGGGCGGTATGGTCTCCTGGGCATGCGGGAACGGGCGGAATCATGCGGCGGTGAGTTCGAGTTCGGCCCATCGTCGAAAGGTGGTTGGTTGGTGACCGCTCTCCTTCCGGTGACCCGCCGATGACCGGCCACTTGCGGACGGGCCAGTCGCGGGTGGACCAGTTGCGGACGGGCCGGCCTTCAGCTGCGCCCGCCGAGTTGGCCCTGTGCGCGACAGACAAGATCCGGGTGGTCGTCGCGGACGATGACGAACGAGTCCGAGACGACTTTCGCGCGCTGCTCGAACTCGAGTCCGACATGCTCGTCGTCGGTGTCGCGGCCGACGGCGCGAGCACGGTCAGGTTGGCGGAGCGCGGTACGCCGGACGTGGTAGTGATGGATGTCCGGATGCCCGTCATGGACGGCATCGAGGCGACCCGGATCCTGCGCCGGCACCATGACGAGTTCTGCCGCGTGTTGGTCGTGACGACGTTCGATCTCGATGAATACGTTCTCGGTGCCGCGCGGGCCGGAGCGAGCGGGTTCCTGCTCAAACAGCAGGCGCCGGAGCAGCTTGCCGCCGCGGTGCGCACTATCAAGCGTGGAGATGCGATCGTGTCCCCACGGGCAACCGCTCGGGTCTTGAGGGAGTTGGCCGACCCAGGCGTCGGGCCGCCAGCCGATACCCGGCCGCTCACCGAGCGCGAAGTGGAGGTCGTCCGGCTTCTCGCCCGCGGACTGAGCAACGATGAGATCGCCGCAGCAGCATCGATCTCCCGAGCAACCGTGAAGTCGCATGTCAGCAACATCTTGGTGAAACTTGATCTGGCCAGTCGTCTACAGATCGTCGTGTGGGCCTATGAGCGGCGGATTGCGGACAGCTCCTAGCGCGCGACATTGCCAGGCTACTGTCAGCTAGGCCCCAGGTACCTTCCAGGGCGGCTCGATTCAATAGCACCATGACGCTCATTGACTCGTTGCCCGACGACCGGAGGTCGAGCCATGATCGAGGTTGAGAACCTGGTCAAGCGATTCGGCGCGACGATCGCCGTTGACCGGATGAGTTTTGTGGTGCGGCCCGGTGTTGTGACTGGCTTCCTCGGGCCTAACGGTGCTGGCAAGTCGACCACCATGCGCGCCATTGTCGGGCTCGATTCGCCCACTGAAGGCACGACCCGAGTGAATGGGATCTCCTATCGACACTCGCCAGCGCCGCTCGCCGAGGTCGGGGTGCTGTTGGACGGCAAGGCTTTCGAGAAGTCGCGCAGCGCCCGCAACCACCTCCGCGCGGTCGGAGCCACCGTCGGCGTGGGGTCGCGCCGGATTGACGAGGTGCTGGAAACAGTGGGTCTGGCCGAGGTCGCCCACAAGCCCGCTGGCAGCTTCTCCCTGGGCATGGGGCAGCGACTCGGCATCGCTACCGCGTTGTTGGCTGATCCGGCAGTGGTGATGCTGGACGAGCCCACCAACGGACTGGATCCGGACGGCATCGCCTGGATTCGCCAGCTGGCGCGTCAGCTCGCTGATGAGGGGCGAACGGTCCTCATCTCGTCGCATCTGATGAGCGAGATGGAGCTGACCGCGGACCATCTGATCATTGTCGGGTCGGGTCGGGTGATCGCCGACGAGAACATGGCCTCGCTGCTCGCGCGCACCTCGGGCGGCTCGGTCCTCGTCGCGAGTCCACAGGCCCCGGTATTGGCCGAGGAGCTTGCTGGCCCCGGTGTCGCGATCGAGGCGGCAGGTGCGGGCCGCCTGCGGATCACCGGGCTGTCCGCGTCCGACATCGGCGAGGCCGCGGCGGCCGGGTCGTTGGTGCTGCACGAGCTCACCCCGAGCCGATTGACCCTGGAGGAAGTATTTATGGAACTCACCGGTCAGGCGACCGAATTCGCCGCCCATATTGAACGTGCCCGCGATGCGCGCACCGGCCACAGCGCCGCGTGATCCGGCACCCGAACCGTAGGAGAATCATGTCTGGCGTCGTTGTGTCCACTGCCGGCTCGGACGGCAGCGTCGGCATCTGGGCCCGATCCGAGTCCCGGTCGGGCTATCGGCTTCGGTGGCGCGGGATCGTTGCTTGCGAGTGGATCAAGCTGGTGACGACCCGGTCCACCGTGATCACCATGTTGGTTGCCGCGGCAGTGCTGGGCCTGATCGGTTGTGTGGCGGCCCTGACTGCGACCGGCGACACTCGGGTCAGTGCGACCCAGCCTCCTGGTTTCGGGGGCGGTGATCCGCTCGCTACGATCTTCGCCGGTCAGAATCTTGCCGTTTTGATCCTGGCCGTGGTCGGGGTGATGCTGGGTGCGCGAGAGTACTCCTCTCAACTGAGCCGCACCACCTATGCCGCCGTGCCGCGACGTTGGCGGGTGCTGTGTGCCCGGACACTGGTGTACGCCACCGCGGCCTCAGCGGTGGTCGGCGTCGGGCTGGGGTTTGCCTTCGTCGCGGGAAACCAGATCCTGGCCGCGGGCGGCGCGGAAACCGTGGCATGGTCCGATGACGGGGTGCCTCGAGCCGTTCTCGGTACCCTCGGATACCTTGTGGGCGCCGGTCTCTTCGGGTTGAGTCTAGGGACGATGACTCGCAGTATCGGCTCCGGCGTGGGCATGGTGATCGCCTTGCTGATGGTTCTGCCGGGCCTCGGGCAGCTGATAGTGCCCGAGGAGTGGGCAGATGCGTTGAGCTACCTCCCCTCCAACGCGGGTGCTTCGTTCATCAACGTCGACGCGGGCCCCGAGTACCTCGGCGCCGCCGTCGGGAGCGCGGTCTTTGCGGCCTGGGTGGGTCTCAGCATCATTGGCGCCGCAGTCCTATTGACCAAACGGGACGTATAGCCGGTTGCCAACCTCAGCGCTTCCATTCGCCAGTTGTGGGGCCCGAACTTGGTGGTGCACGCTGGGTGGGTGCGCCGGCGGCATACCTTCACCTTTGCTTGAGGACGTCTTGATCGCGGCGCCGCTAGGGTTCCACGCGTGCCGATCTCACGAGTGTGCGTAATCCTGGTGGTCGCGGCCTTGGGGGCCGGTTCTCTGGCATCGGCACAAGTTGCCCAAGGTCAGCAGAGCCCTGATGAGTCGTTGCTCGCCGAGGTTGCTCCGCGCCGGCTGCCGGTGCGGGTGGTCGGCACCGGCAGTCCCGCGAGCTGTACATCCGCCAAGGTGGTTGCCGCCGTGGCGGCCGGTGGTAAAGTGGTCTTCGACTGCGGCCCCGACCCGGTCACCATCAAGATGAGGCGGACCGCGAAGGTGGTCAACACCAACCGAAAGACGGTGGTCAACGGCGGCGGGCGGATCACCCTGAGCGGGGTCGGCAAACGCCGAATCCTCTATCAGAACACCTGCGATTCAGCTCAGGCGTCGACAACCACTCACTGTGATGATCAACGGTTCCCCGCTCTCGTGGTGCGTAACATCCGGCTGCGGCGGGGCAACTCGAGCGGGTCACGCATCGATGGTGGTGGGGCGATTTTCGTGCGCGGGGGCCAGCTGCGGGTGATCAATTCCAGCTTCGCCAGGAATCGTTGTGACTCCACCGGACCGGACGTTGGTGGCGCCGCCATCCGGGTGCTGAGTCATTGGACGGGGAAGCGAGCGCTCATCCGCGGTAGTGTCTTTCGCCGGGGCCGCTGCGCCAATGGCTCGGCGCTCAGCAGCATCGGCGTTTCGTGGCGAGTTCTTGACAGCGTTTTCAAGAACAACCGGGCGATCGGTGTCGGCGCCAATCCGGCGCGGCCAGGCACCCCGGGCGGTGGCA
>JBOFLH010000478.1:0-9124 GCA_051657765.1 Nocardioides sp.
TGGTGTCGCTGACCATGGGCATGGTCGCTGGGATCCTGCTCGGTGTCATCGCCGGTGGTCTGGGTGGCTGGGTCGACGCCGTAGTCATGCGGATCACCGACATGATGTTGTCGGTACCGGGACTGCTGTTCGCGATCGGAGTGGCGGCCTTGCTCGGCCAGAGCCTGACCTCGGTGATGATCGCCATCGCGGTGGTCAATGTGCCGATCTTCGCGCGGATGCTCCGTGGGTCGATGCTGGCCGAGCGGCAGAAGGACTATGCGGTGGCGATGCGCTCGCTCGGGATCAAGAAGTGGGCGATCATTGTCAAACACGTGCTGCCCAACTCGATCTCACCGGTGATCGTGCAAGGCACCTTGACATTGGCCACCGCGATCATCGATGCGGCCGGACTGGCCTACCTCGGGCTGTCCGGTCAGAATCCCGAGGTGCCCGAATGGGGTCGCATGCTGACCGACACGCAACGGTTTCTCGCCAGTGCCCCTCACCTGGCGTACTTCCCCGGCTTGGCTATCGTGATCTCGGCGCTCGGTTTCACCTTGCTGGGTGAGGCTATGCGGGAAGCCATCGATCCGAAGTATCGCCGATGACGGCCGTCGCGGCCGGAGGGCAGCTCCTGGAGGTCTCCGATCTGTCGGTGACGTTCACCCGCAAGGGCCGCCGGGACGTGCGAGCCGTAGACGGGGTGTCCTTCACCGTCGCCACCGGGGAAACCTTGGGACTGGTCGGCGAGTCCGGCAGCGGCAAGTCGGTGAGCGCGCTCGCGATCATGGGTCTGCTGCCCAAACGGGGAGTGCGGGTCACCGGATCGGTCAAGCTGGCCGGCGTCGAGTTGTTGGGCATGGCCGACGACGCGATGCGGGATCTGCGCGGACGCGACCTGGCTATGGTGTTCCAGGACCCGATGACTTCGCTCAACCCGGTGATATCGGTCGGTGAGCAGGTCGGGGAAGTGCTGCACCGCCATCGCGGAATGAGTGCCGCCGAGGCGAACGCGGAGTCCGAATCGCTGCTGGCGCGGGTGGGGATCCCGGATGGGCGGCGTCGACTGAAGGAGTACCCGCACCAACTCTCCGGGGGAATGCGCCAGCGCGCCCTGATCGCCATCGCGTTGGCATGCCGGCCGCGGCTGTTGATCTGCGACGAGCCGACCACCGCGCTGGATGTGACTATCCAGGCGCAGATCCTGGACTTGCTCAAGGAGCTCGTTTCCGAGACCGGATCGGCGCTGATGATGATCACCCACGATCTGGGCGTTGTTGCCGGCCTGTGCCGTCAGATACACGTGATGTACGCCGGCCGCATCGTTGAGTCGGCGCCACGCCGGGAGCTGTTCGCGAATCCGCGCCATCCTTATACCGGTGGCCTACTGGCCTCGATCCCGCGCCTGGACGTCCCTCGCGGCTCGGCTCTTGCGCCCATTCCCGGCTCACCCAACGACACGATCAGCTGGGCAGCTGGCTGTGCGTTCGCGCCACGGTGCACCAGCCGAGGCGACGAATGCACGCGGGTCGCCCCGGCCGTCGACGTGGCCGGGGCTTCCGTGCTGCGGTGTCATCATCCGCTCACGCCGAAGGGATTGGGTGCATCCTGGTGAGTGACGATAGCCGAGTGAGTGCGCCTGGCCCGGCCAGTGCGCCCGGTCGGGTGCCCGAGGCCAGCGGCTCGGCCGGTCCGCTGTTGAGGATCAGCGACCTCGAGGTCTACTTTCCGATCACTTCGGGACTGCTCTTCGATCGGGTGATCGGCCAGGTCAAGGCTGTCGACGGCGTCAGTCTGCAGATCCCACGGGGCACCACTTACGGACTGGTGGGTGAGTCCGGGTGCGGAAAGAGCACCCTCGGGAGGGCGGTGCTCCGCCTGATCGAGCCGACGGCCGGGCAGGTGGAGTTCGAGGGCCGTGACGTCAGCGGTATGCGCGGCGAACCGTTGCGGCGGTTGCGCCGCCGCATGCAGATGGTCTTTCAGGACCCGATGGCCAGTCTGGATCCCCGGCAATCGGTGGAGTCGCTGTTGACCGAACCGTTGCTCGCCCACGGAGTTGTCCCTGAACCGAGCCGACACGCTCACGTGCGCCGACTTCTCGACCTGGTCGGGTTGCCCGACAGCGCCGCCGGTCGGTACCCACACGAGTTCTCCGGGGGCCAGCGTCAGCGGATCGGCATAGCTCGGGCCATTGCGCTCAATCCCGACCTGATCATTGCCGATGAACCGGTGTCCGCACTCGACGTCTCGGTCCAGGCTCAGGTCATCAACCTATTGTCGGAGCTGCAGGAACGCCTGAGCCTGACCTACCTGTTCATCGCACACGACTTGGCCGTGATCCGTCACGTCAGCGACACGATCGGCGTGATGTATCTCGGTGGCCTCGTGGAAGAGGCGCCGAGCGATCAGCTGTATGCAGCTCCTCGGCACCCCTACACGATCTCGCTGCTGTCCGCGATTCCCATCCCGGATCCAGCCATCGAGGACGGCCGGGAGCGGATCTTGTTGTCCGGCGATCTGCCGAGTCCTTCCAACCCGCCTTCGGGATGCCGATTCCACACCCGGTGCCCGTTCGTGCAACCAACCCGCTGCCGCACCGAGCGGCCGGAGCTACGGTTGCTGGTCGACAACTCAGGCGTCGGACAGCAGGTGGCCTGCCACTTCGCCGAGCAGATCGCGGCGGGCCGGATCTCGGTCGGAACAGCCTAGGTGGCCGGATCGTTTATCCCAGACGCGAACCGTTAAGGAGCAGAGATGAAGATTGCTGTGTTGGGCACGGGCATGGTGGGCCGGGCGATCGCCGGCCGACTGGTCGAGTTGGACCACCAGGTCACCATGGCGACCCGAGACCCGGCTGCCACCCGGGCCCGGGGCGAGGAGACAGCCGAGTGGCTGGCGGCCAACCCCGCCGTGTCGCTGGTGACCTTCGCCGAGGCCGCACAGGACACTGACTTGGTGATCAACGCCACCAGCGGACAGGTCTCACTGGAGGCACTGAGCCAGGTGGGCGAGCGGGCGCTTGCCGGAAAGATCCTCATCGACATCTCGAACCCACTGGACTTCAGCAACGGTTTCCCGCCGACCCTGTCGGTCAAGGACACCGACTCGCTGGGTGAGCAGATCCAGCGCGCCTACCCGGCGGTACGGGTGGTGAAGACCCTCAACACGTTGACGGCCGACCTGATGGTGCGACCCGACACGCTGAGCGAAGTCACTACGGTCTTCGTCTCCGGCGACGACGCGGAGGCCAAGGCTGAGGTGACGGCGCTGTTGGCTAGCTTCGGGCATACCGACGTGCTGGACCTGGGCGACATCACTTCCGCACGCGGCACCGAGATGTTCTTGCCGCTGTGGTTGCGCACCTTCGGCGCACTGGGCACCGGGATGTTCAACATCAAGGTGGTGCGCTAGCTGCCACCGGATGACCAGAGGTCGGTCCACCGATAGCCCAGCTCGAGCATGAGTTCGCGGAGCAGCGGGAGACTGACCCCGACCACGTTGTGGTAGTCGCCTTCGATGCTGGTGATGAATGGACCGCCGAGTCCGTCGACGGTGAAGGCGCCCGCGACGTGCAGGGGCTCGCCGGTCGCGACGTACGCCGCGATCTCCGCATCGCTCACCTCGGCGAAGTGGACCGTAGTAGAGGCCACCGCGGTGGCAACCGCGCCAGCGTTGACGTCGCTCAGGCAGTGGCCGGTGTGTAGCACCCCCCAGCGGCCCCGCATCGAGGCCCACCGACGCTCGGCGTCGGCGGCATCGGACGGCTTGCCGAACGCCTGGTCGCCTAGTTGGAGAACCGAGTCGCAGCCCAACACCAGGGCCCGGTCGGGCAAGTCCGCCCGGGTCGCGACCGCGGCACACTTTAGTTCGGCCAACCGTCGCGCGATCTCGGCGGGCGGCAGATCCCCCACCTGGGACTCATCGACCCCCGACACGATGACCACCGGCCGCACCCCGGCGGCTCTCAGGGTCGCGAGTCGGGCCGGCGACGCCGAGGCCAGCACCAAGGACAGCTCGGGCACCGCGATCGGGTGCGTGGGGTGCGCCGAGCGCTGCGATGAGTTCTCCTGCATGGCCCGACCCTAAACGGGACTCCGCACAAACCGCCCACCCAGTCAATGAGGTGGCCGTTCTGCTCGGCGAGTCGGCCAGCTGATTGACGGCTGGGTGGTCGGGTGATCAGAGGCGGGCCAGGGCGGCCTTGAGCGGGTCAAGGCCGATCGATCCGAGATCGAGAGCGGCACGATGGAATTCCTTGAGATCAAAGTCCGCGCCTTTGCGGGCCTTCGCGTCATCGCGCGCTTCGAGCCAGATACGCTCGCCCACCTTGTAGGACGGCGCCTGGCCCGGCCATCCGAGGTAACGGTTGACTTCGAACCTCAGCATGGCATCGTCGATCCGGCAGTGATCGCGCATGAAGTCGAAACCCAATCCGGGTGTCCATCGTTCGCCGGGGTGGAAGCCGAATGGGTTGTCCTTCGGGATCTCCAGCTCCAGATGCATGCCGATGTCGACGATCACGCGCGCGGCCCGGAACGACTGCCCGTCCAGCATGCCGAGTCGATCGGCTGGGTCGGAGAGGTAGCCGAGATCGTCCATGAGTCGCTCGGCGTACAACGCCCAACCCTCGCCGTGTCCGCTGACCCAGCACATCAGGCGTTGCCAGCGGTTCAGTACGTCGGCGCGCACCGCGGTCTGCCCGACCTGGAGATGATGTCCGGGGACCCCCTCGTGGTAGACCGTCGTGACCTCGCGCCAGGGGAAGAAGTGGGTGGTCCCGTCCGGCACCGACCACCACATGCGCCCGGGTCTGGCGAAGTCCTCCGACGGTCCGGTGTAATAGATCCCGCCGTCGTTGCTGGGTGCCAGGCAGCACTCGATCGTGCGGATCTCGTCGGGGATGTCGAAATGCACGCCGTTCATCTCGTCGATGGTCCGATCGGCCAGCTCCTGCATCCATCCCCGAAAGGCGTCCTTGCTGGTGATCACTCGCGAGGGTTCGGCGTCGAGCGCGGCGACCGCTTCCGCGACGCTCGCACCCGGCACGATCCGTCCTGCGGTTGCGGTCATCTCGTCGGCGAGCCGTTTCAACTCCGCCCACCCCCAGGCATAGGTCTGCTCCAGGTCCAAGGTAGCGCCGAGGAACTCCCGGGAGGCCAAGGCGTATTGCTCTCGCCCGCAGGCCTCGTTGCTTCGACCTCGGGGTTCCATCTCGTCTTCGAGGAACATGCCGAACTCGGCGAACGCTCGCGAGGCGGCCGCCGAATGCCTGTCGAGGTCGGCACGCAGGGCGCCGTTGAGTCCGGAACCGGCAACCAGGTTGGTGAACAGGTCGCCGGTATCGCCCTCCTGCCCGGTCCAGTTGCGGACCTGGGTCGCTACCTCGGCATACTGCCTGGCCGCAGCCACCCGGCCCCGGGCGGCTTCCTCGGCCAAGGTGACCCGATAGTCCGCCAAGGCCGCTGGGATCGCGGCCATCCGTGCGGCAATGTTGGCCCAGGCGTCCGGGCTGTCGGTAGGCATCAGGTCGAACGCCTGACGAATGTCGTGGATTCCGCTTTCGATGACCGAGAAGGCGGACCGTACGAGGCCGGCGTCGGCTAACTCGACCTGCAACCCCAGCCGTTCGAGGAAGGCGTCGCGCGCGACCGCTTCTCGTTGGTCGGTTGGTGTAGCGGTGCGAATGGCGCCCACGGTGGAACGCGCGAGATCCTCGCGCGCGGCGAAACCGTCCGGGGACAGATCGGTGAGGCGATGGTCGTGTCCATCGACGCCGAGGTAGGTCGCGGCAAGGGGATCGAGGGCCGCATAGGCGGTGACGAAGTGGTCCGATAGCTCGTCGACCTGGCGGGGATTGTTTCGTTCGGCATCGGCCTGAGGGTGGGGCGCTGATTCGCTGGGCACGCAATCACTCTAGTGTCCGGCCAACGGTCCAGCACGCGGAGTTTCTTGAAGCGGCGAAATCCACGGTTGCGGGTCTCGAGGGTGGCCCCGCGTTCCAGCGCAAGGCCGCCGAATAGGTGTCCGGCATGTTGCATGCACGCATGGTTGTCATCTGCGGTGGCGCATCACGACGCGTTGCTGCCGTAAGCGCTCTGCCGCCAGCGATCAATGCCTGGCGTCAGCGGCGCGCGGGGTTGTCGAGCGGCGGCGGCCCAATTCGACGTACGCCGTGCGCCACCCGCCGAGGCGGGCGGTGGGTGGGTGTGCGGCTGGGCGGGGGCCACCGCGATGACCCTGGCGATGACCCCCGCGATGCCTATGGCGATGACCACGGCGGCAACTTCGTCGTCGGAGACTCCGGTGGTCAGGATTCGCACGGTCCACGGATCCGCCGGCTCGCCAGTGCTTGGCCGACCGGCCGAGTTGATGGTCGAGTTGGTGGCCGATTCATCGGCTGGTCGGCGGAGGTGGCCCCGGGATACGGGCGCGGCGGGACCTGCCGGCCTGGTGGCGGCAGGTTTGGTCACAGCGGGATGTTCCCGTGCTTCTTCGGCGGCAACGCGGCCCGTTTGGTCCGGAGCAGGCGTAGCGCCTTGGTCACCTCCGCGCGAGTGTGCCGTGGCGCGATGACGGCGTCGACGTAGCCGCGTTCGGCCGCGAGATACGGATTGGCCAGCGTCGTTTCGTACTCCGCGATCAGCTTCGAACGCAGGGCCATCGGATCCTCGACGGCGGCGAGCTCCTTCCGGTAGAGGATGTTGACCGCGCCTTGGGCGCCCATCACCGCGATCTGCGCGGTCGGCCAGGCCAGGTTGATGTCTGCGCCGAGATGCTTCGAACCCATCACATCGTAGGCGCCGCCGTAGGCCTTGCGGGTGATGATGGTGATCAGCGGCACCGTGGCCTCGGCATAGGCATAGATCAGTTTCGCCCCCCGCCGGATGATCCCGTCCCACTCCTGATCGGTGCCGGGCAGGAACCCGGGCACGTCCACGAAGGTGATCACCGGCAGGTTGAACGCATCGCAGAAACGGACGAATCGCGCGGCCTTCTCGGCGGCGGCGATGTCCAGAGTGCCGGCCAGGTACATCGGCTGATTGGCGACCACGCCGGTTGACTGGCCGTCCACTCGACCGAAACCCACCACGAGATTCGGCGCATAGAGTTCCTGCACCTCCAAGAACTCACCATTGTCGGCCACCGCGCGGATCGCTTCACGGATGTCGTAGGGCTGGCTAGCTGCGTCCGGAATCAGCGCGTCCAGCGCCAGGTCTCGGTCAGTGAGGGGTGGAACGATCGGTGGCCCGATGCGCGACGAGCCGGAGTCGACGGGGGACTCGAAGGTCGGTGGCAGATCGAGGTTGTTGGACGGCAGGAAGGACAGCAACGCCTTCACGTAATCGATGGCGTCGTCCTCGTCAGTTCCCAGGTAGTGGGCGTTCCCGGAGGTGACATTGTGCGTGCGGGCGCCGCCGAGCTGCTCCATGGATACGTCCTCGCCGGTAACGGTCTTGATCACCTCGGGCCCGGTGATGAACATGTGCGAGCTGCCGTCGACCATGATGGTGAAGTCGGTGACCGCTGGCGAATAGACGTGGCCGCCCGCGCACGACCCCATGATCATCGAGATCTGCGGGATCACCCCGGAGGCGTGGACGTTGCGCTTGAAGATCTCGCCGTAAAGCCCCAGGGACACCACGCCCTCCTGGATTCGGGCCCCGGCGCCTTCGTTGATCCCGATAATCGGACAACCGGTGCGGACGGCCAGGTCCATAACCTTGGTGATTTTCTCGCCGTAGACCTCGCCTAGCGAGCCGCCGAAGATCGTGAAGTCCTGGGAGAACACGCACACCTGGCGGTCGTCGATCGTGCCGTATCCGGTGACCACCCCGTCGCCGTAGGGCCGGCGGGCCGCCATCTCGAAGGCGGTGGACCGATGGCGGGCCAGCTCGTCGAGCTCCACGAAGGATCCTGCGTCGAAGAGCCGCTCGATTCGTTCCCGAGCGGTTAGTCGACCCTTGGCATGCTGCTTTTCGACTGCGGCGCGGGACCCGGCGTGCATCGCCTCGTTCAGGCGTCGTTCGAGATCGGCAAGCTTGCCGGCTGTGGTGTGCAGGTGGGGTTCCTCGATGCTGAGTGCCTGCGGCCCCGGTTCCGCAGAATCGTTCATCGACGGAACACTCACGACGTACTCTCCTCATCATCGGTAGCTGGTCTTCGGGTGTACCTTCGCGTGTCAATCTAGTGCCATGAGCCACACGACGGGGTCGGATGAGGCAGCGAGCGCGGACTCCGGTCCGCGGACACCACTGGACACGGGGCGGCTCCGCCGGGCATTGCCGTTCGAGGTTCGGGTGTATGCGGAGCTGCCCTCGACCAATGCGGAGGCCCGTCGGTTGGCCGAGAAGGCAGTCCCGCTGCCGGTTGTCGTGGTCGCCGAATACCAGAGTGCCGGGCGCGGTCGACTGGCCCGGCGCTGGCAGGCGCCCGACGGCGCCGGCTTGACCTACTCGGTGCTGCTGCGCCCGCGGGTCACCAACCGGCAGTGGCCGTGGCTGCCGATGCTGGCCGGCTACGCGGCCTGGTGTTCCTTGGCCGAGCGTGGGGTGCCGGCCACACTGAAGTGGCCCAACGACGTCCTGATCGGGGACCGCAAGCTGGCCGGCATTCTGGTGGAGCGGGTCGACACGGCGCACGGGCCAGCCGCCGTGGTCGGCATCGGGCTCAATGTGTCGCTGACCGAAGCTGAGCTGCCGGTGGCGACCGCGACGTCGTTGCTGCTGGCGACCGGTCAGGCCTGGGATCGCACCGAGCTGCTGATTGGCTTGGTGCGCGAGCTGCTGACGGCGTACGCCGAGTGGGAACGCGAGGTCGATCGACATGTCTTCGGCCCGACGTTGCGAACTCGGTATGCCGCCGCTTGTGGCACGCTGAACCGCGTGGTAAGAGTCGACCTGCCCGGTGGCCGATCGGTGACTGGCACCGCCACCGAGATCGACGACCTCGGGCGCCTGGTGGTCACCGATGCGGCAGGCGCACACGCGATTGGCGCGGGTGATGTGGTGCACATCCGCCCGGCCGAGTGAGAGGATCCGCACGTGCCTATTTCTCCGAAGCTTCTCAACGAGGGCGAGATCGTCGTAGTCGATACCCGAACTCACGTCAAGGCTCTGCTGATGCCGCTGTTCGCCCTGGT
>JBOFLH010000479.1:0-3947 GCA_051657765.1 Nocardioides sp.
CGCTACAGCAGATCACAGTCCGCATCGCCGGACACGACCACACCGCCCACGACCCCATCACCCCACAAGCCCAAGAGATCCTTCAGGCCCTCAGACCCGACCCGAACTGACACACCCCGGTGGCACGATCCGGGTCCTAGGGAGCGGGACGTCAAGCGAGAGCGAGCCACTCGCACAGCCATCGAGGAGGGGCCTTCGCAGGACCCGTCTCGGATCGGCGCGGATTCACCGCGAGGGAGCGTCATGTGCACTAGCATCCACGCATGAACTCCCGGACCAGAGGAGCCGCAGCTGCTCCCGTCCATGGCAGCGCCCAGGGGGCGGTAGATCGACATCTGATATTCGTAATCAATTCGGCACCGCCCTATTGCTACGATCTCAACCAGATCCTCGCATTGCCGGATGGTTTTCGCTATCGCAACCGTTTCGATCTAGCCTGGCTCGCACCAGAAATTCGGGATGACGTCTCCGCCCTTAAGAGCCATAGAGTTCTTCTCACACTTCGCGACATGGTGAATAGTCGTATTATCCCTGCTCGTTGGGGCAAACTGATCGACGCACACACCATCGGTCATATTGCATACTTCGAGTACACTCTCGACGAGACCATAAGCTACTCGCAAGATGCCGCTGTAAGGATGACAGAGATCGATGCGAGGACTACCAAGCTGGCGCAGATGCATTCTTGGCTCCCGGGTCCCAAAGGGCAACCACTGAGCGATCCTGCGGTATTCCTGAGTACATACGGAGAGAAACTCCCGACGGCCCCCTCACGTGACATCGCAGCGTGGGGAAATACAGCATCGGCGATCGCATCCGCTCCTATATTCGAGGGCGTCGAATTCCTCAAGATCATTGAGCTCATAACCCAGCGGGGAGAATCAGCCAGTGTAGAGAACGAAGGTTTTATGGTGTTCGAAGGTGTCGAGTATCGACTGCGCATCTTCCAATACATGCCCAATCCCGGAGATATTCAGGTTAGACCACACCCTATCGAGTGTCGAACTTTCGCAGAACACGTAGTACCCCTCCGGGAAATGCAACAAGCAGTAGGAAAGTATGACCTGCTTACTTTCCCAATCCGCGTCAAGTCGCTACCACCAGGGGAAACGACATCACTAGAGATACCTCACGTGCCCGATGCCGCAACAACCAATCGAGCGAACGCGTCACTCTACATTCCCCTTTCAACGCCAGACGTGCGGCCAACAAAACAACTACAGTCACTACTTGTTCTCATGCTCAGCGTCGTACTGATCCTCAAGCCAGACATCATTGACTTCCTAGGCATCGGCGACACAACGGTACGAAACTTGGGCATGATCCTGCTCGTAATAACTATCGCGGGACCCTCAAGGGCGCTTGCTGCATTCTGGCCCACATGGCCCTTAGGAGGGGGCAAGTGACGTCCATCGTCGGAATCAACATGGGCATAACTGCATTTGGCAAGAGACTGCTACACGGCGGCGCTGCGACCATGACGACTGAGCGTGGGGTCATCGCCGTCTCTGAAGAACGCGTCACTGGAAAGAAATACGCTGGCGGATTCGACGATTCCCTGCCAGCCGTTCTCCGAGCAAGCGGGCTTAGCCCAAGCGATCTCGATGTGCTCGCCGTTAGCACCTGCTGCGAGCCCGACAGCAATATCCAACTTGATGCCGACTGGTATCTCGATGGCGCGACTAATGCGCAAGTACTGCGGGTGAACCATCACCTATCGCACGCCGCGTCGGCCTTCTATGCGTCGGGCTTTGACCGATCGCTTATCGTCGTAATCGACGCGGGTGGCAATGTTCTGGATTCCACATACAGCGGCCCAGAGTGGTGGACGGTCAATCGCGAACAACATTCCTACTATCTTGCGCACGCGGGCGGCATAGAACTCCTGGACCGAGACTTTGACGAACCCTTCGCGGTCGGTCTGGGAGAGTTCTACCGCGCAGCAACTCACTTTCTTGGTTGGCCATCATTTACCAATAGCTCAAAGACGATGGCACTGGCAGGCACAGGCCGTGCTCCCGAGGCGGCAAGGGATATTTTCGAACTGAGTCGCGATGGTCGCCTTCGGTCCAACCTGGTATATCACCCCACCGATCCTGAGGCGATGATCAGGCAGGTTTCCGAAGCAGCCGGCTATGACTTTGGTGACGCCCGATTGCCGCGAGACTCGTTTCTGAACGTTCACAGATCTCTTGCAGCGTACGTTCAGCAGCAGACCGAACGAGCGCTTGTTAGACGGACTCAGTGGTTGCTTCGAGAACACAAAATTGCTAAACTTTGTTTAGCAGGAGGACTAGCCCTAAATGTAGTGGCAAACGGCCGCCTCCTCAGAGAATTACGTTCAGAAATTTACGTTCCAAGTGCTCCCGGTGACGATGGACAGGCTCTAGGGAACCTTTTCTGGGCTAGCAATTTTAAGGAAAGGTTCTCGGGTTTCTCTATATCTCTCAGTAAAGATGCGTATCTAGGCCCAGCTTGGCCAATTGATTCGGCGTCAGTTTCACATGCGGTCGCGAAGCATGGGAAAGCGGGGTGGGTAGTATTTGAAGCGTCCGACCCCGCTGATATAGCAGCACGCCTCTTAGCCAACGGGAGCATCGTCTGCGTATTCCAAGAGCGTTCAGAATACGGGCCTCGAGCACTCGGTTCGCGAAGTATTTTAGCCGATCCGCGAGATCAGACTAATTCGGTGCAACTCAATACGCTCAAAAAGCGCGAGTACTTCCTGCCATTCGCGCCGGCAGTTCTGGCATCCCAGGCCAACAAGTGGTTCGATGTGCAGTCCCCGGCGTCAAGTCCATTTATGTCTTTCGCCGTTCCTGCCACCGCGGAGGCTAAGAAGCTCATTCCGGCGGTTCTTGGTGCCGATGGGACAAGCAGAATTCAAACGGTGGGTGATGCCGAGGATACGCCGTTCGCTCGTATACTCAGAGGGTTCTTTGGTCACACTGGGATTCCAGTGCTGTTGAATACGAGTTTTAACCTTGGGGGCTCGCCAATCGTCGAGTCTCTGGAGCAAGCAGTTAAGTCTTTTAACGACATGCCCGTAAATGCTATGGCATTCGGGCGATTCATTCTTGTAAAGAGTTTGTCGCCGGACCTAGTAGATCTACCAGTACCTCCGTCAGTCGCTGCCCTTCGCCTTGAAGTACACCTAGACGGGTCCAGATCACGCCTAGAGTCGGGTTCTTCTAGTTGGGATTTGATCAAGAAACTTCAGAGAGCAACCTCGTCGGTCGTTTTCGTTAGAACAGAGTTGCCTCTGTACGGCCAATATCTAGAGTGGATGCGTCAGGGCCGAAAGGTCACTACAATTCGTTTTCGCAAAGGCGCCGTGGAGATTCCGGCATCCAAGGAATTGCCCCTCTATGAGACTCAGGACTTTAGCCCGGGTGATCGATCTGCTCCGACGGATGCAGTCGTTGTTAGGGCAATTCGATACCGGATCTTTGGAGAGTTGTCTGACAAGGATGCGCAGCGGGATGGTTTCCAGGATGTCGCCGACATGCGGCAGGCGCTCTTCACAATCTATCCAACACTTCAGGATGACGATTGGGTAACTGTCTATGACATTTCGCTGAGATCGACACGAAGCTAGCTTCTTCTTGCGGCTCCGGAGGTTCGTCTCTTGGGGTTCAAGGGCCGGGTCTCCGCAGCACCGTGAGAGAAAAGGGAATCAGCCGTAGATCACGATGAAGTTCTGCGAAAGGTGAGAACCGCTTCCTCACGCATCCGGGTTGAGAATGAACCCGTCGTGCTCTCGGGTGGAGGTAGATAGCGATGCTGAGTGGGTAGTGCTCGAGTAACTCCCTCGACGAACTCGAATCCGTGGTTCAAGGCCGAAACCTTACAAAGTTGTGAGTTCAGAATTGGCACGGAGTTCAATTGTGAGTCCGCCACCACGAATATCAAGTGACCCCCCGGCTTCGTCACCCGTGAAACAGATC
>JBOFLH010000480.1:0-4549 GCA_051657765.1 Nocardioides sp.
GCCACTCCTTCGTCTGCGGATTCAGGTACTGCGGGTCGTCGTGAACGGCGAAGCCATGCTGTGCGCCGTCGATCTCGACCAGTCGCGTCTCGGCGGGAATCTGCTCGGCTAGCTGGCGTGAGCTGTCCACTGGGATGAAGGTGTCTTTGGTGCCATGGACGACCAGAGTCGGCGTGCGGATGGAGGACATGGCCCGGTCGAGGCGGAGGTAGAACACCTCGTTGAGCAGCGGCCGACCAAGCTTGAACGTCGGAGAATGGGCCAGGAAGCCCTGCTCAGCCAGCTCCCGTCCAGCGTCCTCGTCAATGACATCGTCATGCCAGTACGGCTTGTCGTCGATGAACCGCTTCTTGTAGTTGACTAGCGGATTGAGGAGCACCAGCCGCCGTACCAACTCTGGATGGTTGGCGGCAAAGCAGCCGCAAATGCCGCCGCCGAAGCTGGCACCGACGATGTTGACCGGGTGTCCGCTTGCAGACTCATCGCCTACAAGCGTCCCGACGTGCAGAGCCGCCGCTCTGATGTCGTTCATGATCGCCGACAGGGTCAGGTCCTCCTGTCGGCCTTCGCTCCTGCCATGGCCACGAAGGTCGAACCGCAGCGAAGCAACCCCAGCAGCAGCCAGCGCAGCCGCCATCCGGGTGAAGAAGCCACCCTCCTCACGAGTCACTCCGCCGCCGTGTACCAGCACCGTGGCTGAGCGAGGCGCTGCCTCGGATGGTGTGGTCCAGGTTGCGGACAGGCGGAGGCCGTCAAGGGTGCGGAGGGCCACCTCTGCCTCGGTGATGTCTGGTGTGGTGGGTTGGTTGGGCATGATCCCCCTCGCGAACTGTGACTCGGCTGAACGGCTCCGGGTTCTAGGTTCTCATGGGGTGCAGTTGGCTAGCCCCGGTTGCCGCCACGAACACTTACAGACAATTCATCAGACACAGCGGCACACAAAACATGTAATAGGCCGGCGAACCTCGCAGCGTCCAGTAGCCTTGCGAACCAAGCACGCCATCATCGAACAGCCGCGAGGACAGATGATCAACTCAGGGAAACCCTTCGAGCTTCCCCTTGCACATACGGACGGTAGCTTGCGAAGCGGCGCAAGCCAGGTCGCTTACACCCGCAGCCTAATGCTAGAACTGCTACTTCTTTTGTCCGCCGCTACAATGGCTGCTATACCTTCCTTTTTCGGTTCTGAGTGGAACGGTTGGTATCCAGGGTACTTATGTGCCGCTGGGCTGTTTGCGCTAGCCACAGCGACACGATGGCATCGCGGCCAGATGGCATACTACCAGGCATGGTATGAAGGTCGTGCCGACGCCGAGACTGCTAAGTCTCTATCTTGGCGATACGCCGTCGGAGGCACGCCATTCGAACTCTCTAATACAACTGCGGAAGAAGACATGCTGCATCGCATGCCAAACACTCAAGGCGAGCGAGATGCTATCACCAGCGGAATGCGTGAATTGCGGGGTGGGCAACTTAGCCATCGCATGACCACATACATTGGTTACCGACTGGATGACCAGATCGCATGGTACACCAGTAAATCCCACAAGTGCCGAAAAAGAGCACAAATTGGTGCAGGGGTCATATTCGGGCTCCAACTGCTTGGCGTATCTCTCTCCGCCGTCGCAGCCACCGGACGAATTACCGTTGACGTCCTCGGCATCTGTGTAGCAATTGCGGTCTCAATTGAGGCCTGGACTCAGATGCGTCAATACCGAAATCTCTCTCTGGCGTACGCTGTAGCCGCCGGAGACCTAGCTCACGTCAAAGAGTTGTGTTCCCGCGACATAAAAAATGAGGATGAATGGATACGAATTGTCGACCAGGCAGAAGATGCCATATCTCGTGAACATACTTCTTGGCTAGCTACGAGAATCTGATGCTTACTGAGGATGAAACCGTCAAGTTTGTCACGAACCCGGATGACCTATGTAACGGTATCGAGACTATGACAAGAGTCGAGCTCTTCGGAGTTCCAACCCATCTTTGCACGGACCCCAAGTCAGCGAAAGAAATTCTCGCAAGACAAAATCGGAATTTCTCGGGACGAGCCGGTAACCGCGAAGTCTGTGAACGACTGTTCGGCGATGGATTTCTATATGAAGATGGAGTGCGCCATAGAGTCCTGCGTCGGAGACTCAGACCTCTCTTCGCCAGCAGCGACGCAGACATTGACCGAACGGCCGATATCACTGATCGAATCCTAACGTCGTCCTGGGCACACTCATCCAGAGCGCCCCTACGCCTCTTAGACCTAACTCGAACAATCATGGCAGTAATCACCTCTCAGTTGCTGCTCAAATGCGACCTCAGCCCAGAAGACGGTCACAAACTCCAACGACTGATTCACACTTTGGGATGCGGGCTTTATGCTACCACCAAGGACGAGCGAGCATTCCACGAGGCCATCGCGGCCAGAGAGACCTTGCTGAAAGAACTTGGACCTCAGTCGAGCAGTCTTGACGCCATTACAGACTCCGACTTCAGTACTGAAACCATAAATAATCAAACGCTGACAATAATGTTCGCTGGCGTGGATACGTTAAGCGCCACACTAGCGTGGGCAATCATGCAAACGCCTCGAGACATGGCTCCAACGCTGCGTCTCAGACATGCACTTGTAGAACACCCACCTGTATATTTCATCCCCCGCGCCGCAGTACGCGCCACCAACGTAAACGGCACCGTGATCGAGAAAGGGGCGATGGTCTACATTATGATTAGCGAACTGCACAATCAGTACTCGTTGAATCAGGACAAGTCCTACTTTGTACCATTCGGAGTGGGGACCAAACGATGTCCTGCTGAAGTTTTTAGCTGGCTAGTTGGCGAAACAATTCTCGACACACTGGAACGGATCGGCTACTCGCTCACTGGTGGCTCTAATCAACGAGGCTTTATTCCGGACGAACATCCCGCCGAAAGTCCATACATCACTCTCCAATCGGATCCCCGAAGTGGACTTCGAATTCAACGAAAGGTACAATAGGGCTATGGCGCTACTCAACACACGGCAACATAAAACAACTACATACTCTAGCGTAGGCATTGGAACCTGGGCGATCGGGGGGCCCTACTGGACCGATGGCGAGCCGACTGGTTGGGGAGGCCCACTCGACGATAGTGACAGTGTGCGAGGCTTGCGAATGGCAATAGATGCGGGGCTCACGCATATCGACACCGCCGATGTATATGGTTTGGGCAAATCCGAAAGGCTCGTTGCTGAGGCTATCGCTGGCCAACGTGACCGCGTTACTATCGCATCCAAGGTGGGTTTCGTTGCGACTTCGGCGGAGAGCTCTTATTCTTCTGAGAACATACGTTTTCAATGCGAACAAAGTTTGCGCAACCTTAAAGTTGATTATCTGGACATCTATTACTTGCATCACTGCGACCTTGGTCCTGACGATAAATTTCTTCGCCCCGCCATCGAGCAATTGACACAGCTAAAGAGCGAAGGGCTGATCCGATCTATAGGACTTTCGGGCTATTCGGCTGCCGACTTGATCCGAGTAGGAAGTCAACTGAGACCTGATGTGATTCAGAGCTGGGCAAGTTTTGAGCATCCAGAATTTGTGGCACCAGATGGTGAATTGACAAAGTACATGGAGGGCTCAGGTATTCGATTTGTGGCTATGATGCCACTGGGCCAAGGCCGTCTCCTTGGCAAGTACGGCAAACCTACCGCAGAGCAAACATTCGAACCTGGTGATAACCGCGCAACCAATCCGGAATTTAATATGGATTCACTCGCAAGTTTCGATAGCAAGCTGCGGTTGGTGCGGGATCGTTTTGGTGACACCGCACGAGATCTTTTGCTGCCGGCTCTTGGCTATGTCTTGGCCCATCCCGTAGTGATTAGCGTGGTTCCGGGATTTCGCAACTCAAAGCAGGTGCGAGACCTAGTATCTAGCATGCACAAGGAATACTCAAAGGACGATCACGAATTTATGCAGACCCAGTTCCCATACGCCGGTGGCGAGAGTACGCACCCTTGGGCAGAGTAGATAATGGGGAGAATCGAGATTGATGCGCAGGTGCAAGACACCGGTCACTGTGGCCCAACATGTGTCTCAATGCTGCTTTCAGCGTATGGCTATCGCGCTAGCCAATTTGAGTTGGCTCGCGCCGCCGGAGTCTTGACCAAGATCCGCGAGTCCGGAAGTCGGATTGACGAACTCGCTGCGGCCGTGGCGTCACTGTTTCCAGGCGTTTGCGTTTTTGGGAAGTATTCCTCCACAGTTTCTCTTCTCGAGGAACTCGTATGCTCAAGGCACATACCTGTTGGCGTTGAGTGGCAGGGCCGGTTCAAGGCGGATCACGGCCCATTTGACATCGGGCATTATTGCGTGGTTGTCGATTTGAACGCGAGACAGGATAAAATTGTCATGGTCGATCCCGATCCTCATGCCTTCTGGGCCGAGGGTCCTTCGCTTACCGAGTTTGAGGCGCGTTGGTGGGAAGACAACGATATGGTTAACGGGGATCGCCTGAGAACTGCCGGACTTCTGTTTGCAATTGCGCCAGACCCTAACACGAGGGCTGTTTT
>JBOFLH010000481.1:0-8896 GCA_051657765.1 Nocardioides sp.
CCGCGATCGGCAACGTCCGGCTGCGTGAAGCAACCGCCGGCCGGCTAGAACGCCTCATCAAAGCCCAAGACACACACAGCCGCCGCAAGAAGACCAAGACCGTCCTCAAGATGATGTTCGACGCCGCCGTCATCGACGATGCACTCCCCGCCAACCCCGTCACCTCGACATCACGCCTCCGCGGCCACAAGAAAGAAGTCCAAGCCCTCACCACGGCCGACCTCAACGCCGTGCGTTCGGCCGTGGACACCTGGATGACAACAAAACGGCCAGGCCCGAAGCCGAACATGGATATGCCCGACATCATCGACCTCCTCCTCGCCACCGGCTGCCGGATCGGCGAAGTACTCGCCACCCGATGGAGCGACATCGACTTCACCGCCAACCCACCAACCATCTCCATCACCGGAACGATCAAGACCGAAACCGGCAAAGGAACCTACCGCAAACCCAAACCCAAGACCGACGCTTCCCAACGCAACATCGCCCTCCCACCATTCGCCGTCGAGGTACTCATGCGACGACGTATCGAACAACCCGGTAACCACCACAACGCCGTCTTCGCCACCCGCAAGGGCACCTGGCACCAAGTCGGCAACATCGAACGACGCTGGCGCGCAATCCGAACCGACGCCGACCTCGAATGGGTAACCCCCCACACCTTCCGCAAAACCGTCGCCACCCTCATCAACCGACACGTCGACTCCGACACCGCCGCACAAGTGCTTGGCCACAGCTCAGACACCATCACCAAAGAGTTCTACATCGAAAAGGACCGGACGGCACCCGACGTCACCCACATCCTCCAATCCTTCGCCAACAAGCCATCCTCGTCCCCACCAGCCAGGTGATTCCAGGCCTCGGCTCGGAGCCGACTTCGTCTCGCCGTTCGCCTCGGCGCGACCGGCGTAGTTCTTGCCAGGTCTTCGCAAGCGCCGCCGACTCTCTCCGAGATGGCTTCTTCAAGGGCCAATAGTGTCGAGAACCACACGCCGGCCGAGCAATCACAGGAGGACACTCGCGGCGCTATGACGCATCTGCAATACCCTCCGAACCGGCACGGATAGGACATGCGGGCCTGTCGGGAGTTGAATGCCGCCGAGTCGTGCATGACGACCTGAGTGAGCGGGCGCCCCCCGCGTAGGCGTGGCCAATCGGTGCCCGGCACCTGCGCCGCGTGCTTTCACAACCGGAAAGCCTGACCCGAAAGCGTCGCCAACGAACTAGGCGCCGCGTTCTGGGGTCGCGACCCCTACCGGGTAAACCGTGCAGTCGCTGCCGGGTGCTCCTAAGTCGGATGCCCGAGCGCGAGCCCTGAACCGGTCCATCCCCAACGACTAGCCCGACGGCCCCGCGTCGCTAACATCTGAGCCAACCAACGGCACTGGCATCGGCGCCGGGAGCAGACGCAACGACAACCTAGGGGTTCGGGCATGGCTGTTATCGCCGTCAACGAACCCGAGGACCCCCTTATCGACGTCGTGTTTCTACACGGCCTCGACGGCGACGCGCACGACACCTGGTCTGGCGACGACGGCCCAGGTTGGCCGCAATGGCTAGGCGAAGACATCCCGGTGGCCGGGGTCTGGACCGTCGGTTACGCGGCAGCCTCCAAGCGATGGAAAAGAGGTCGTGCCCTACCGATCGTCCAACGGGCATCCAACCTCCTTGCGGACCTGCAGAACAAAGGCATCGGTGAGCGCCCCGTTTGCCTCGTCACCCACAGCATGGGTGGGCTGGTGGCCAAAGAGATGGTCCTCCAATCCAAAGACGGTGCCGTCAACTCCGGCTTCGCCGACGCTGTGAAGGGCGTCGTCTTCCTGGCCACGCCGCACCAAGGTGCTCACCTGGCCACCCTGGTCGATCGGTTCCGGCGAGCGTTCCGGGCCACCCCCGCCATCAAAGACCTCATGAGGTACAGCCCCCACTTGGCCGACGCGGCCTTTCGCTATCGCACTTGGGTCGAGGAGAGCGACACGAAACACCTTGCCTTCTTCGAGACATATAAGACGAAGAACGCCGCCATCGTCGTCGACCAAGGATCCGCAGACCCCGGACTGACGGGTGTGAAGCCCATCCCCGTCGAGGCCGACCATCTCCAGATCTGCAAACCGGTCGATCGCGACTCGCTCGTCTTCGGACAAGTCGAACGATTCGTACGCGAGCTGATCGCGTCCGACGCGCCGGCGCCGCGGACTGGTCCGGCCACGAGCGGTGCCCGGACCCCGAACGAGATTCGCGAGGCCTCGGCGCAAGCACGAAGTGACCTGCGCCCGGACATCCTCCCTGCCATACGACGCAGCCAACTCGTCGCCGACCTGGGTCAACGCCGCTTTCCCCAAGTCATCCTCGGAGAAGGGGGCCTTGGCAAGAGTGTCCTCGCCGGACAGGTTTTCGACCACTACGAAGCGACCCGACCAACACTGCTCGCCCTCTGCACCCGCATCCCGGGCAACACCCCGATCGACACTCCAGATGCGCTCGACTCCGCGCTCGGGGTACTCCTAGACCCGGGAGCACCCGGCCTCACCGACGTCGTCACGAGATTCGCCGAACGACCTGTCCTCGTCCTCGACACCGTCGACCTCCTCCTCCGCGAGGAGACCGTCGACGCAATCGTGACCCTCCTTGGTCGACTCGCGACCATGGCCGACATCGTTGTGACGTGCCGCGAACGAGAGTGGCAAGACCTGATCCCGACATCAGCGGCCTACGAGACTTGGCGCCTGCCTCACCTCGATCATGACGCAGTCATCGAATGGACTTCTGAGTTCACCGCGACTCTCAACACCCCCACCGACGTCCTTCACGACAGCCTCGTCGTCGCACTCGACAAGCGACGAGGCCTCGACGTCCTCGGCGTCCCCCTCCGGCTCGCCATGGTCTGCCGCCTCTACGCCTTGGACGGCAAACTCCCAGAGGATCTCACCGTCAGCCGCCTCTACCAGGACTACTGGGAGAGCCGCGTCCGACGGGACCGCCGCGGACGAGAAACGCAGGAGTCACTCCGCGTCGAAGACGCAGCACTCAGAATCGCCGAGCGCATCTGGGCCGCGAGTGACTCGCGGTTTGTCGAAGACGTACCCACCCTCGACCCCGAACACAACACCCCACGACGACAACTCCTCAGCGAGGGAGTACTCAAGGAGACAGGGCTGCGAGCGTCGTTCTTCCACCAGACCTTCGCCGAGTTCGCAGTCGCCAAGCACCTAGCGCACCGCGCAGACCCCGTCGACTGGGCACGACTCTCGGACGGCCTCCGAACAGGACGGTCAGGCTACTGGGGACTGACCACCCACCTCGTCGCAGAACCGATGACCTCCGACCGCGCGCAACCTGTCTTCGCTGCGATCCCACGCAACACTGTCGAAGGCGTCCGGCTCCTCCTGAAGGCGTCGTTCGCGCATGCCGACGACCCGGAAGCCCTAGTCGTCATCGAAGAGCTCTTCGATACGGACTCAACCCTGGTGGTAGCCGCCTCGGACACCCTCGCTGACGCACCACGACCGCTGCACCACACCGTCATGAGCGGCATCGTCCGGCTAACCGCGACCTCCGACACCGGAATCACCGGCCTCGTCCGGGCAGGTGCCGACCTGGTGCGTCTCGCGCGTCCCGACGACGACGAGACCTTCCTCGACGCCCTCCTTGATGCCCTCCTCGCCCGAGAAGACGACAAGACCCCAGACATGTCACCCGACTTTCAACGCCTGATCTCTCGGGTACTCGAAACACCGATTTCCATCTCGACCCGCGACAGACTTCTCAGCATCGCAATCGCCAAATACCAGGCCCTGCCGAGATCAGGGCGCGCAGGAGTCCTCAAGCACGCGGCAGGCCTCGAAGTCGGATCGCCCCTAAACCGCACCCTGACCGACATCGCAATCCGATACGAACTGCCCGAGCAAGGCGCTGACGACGCGGCCGTCCTCCTCGCCAGGGACTGGCACGACCCCGCCATCCGAAAAGCCAGGGGATGGGCTACCTGGTGGGAAGTGCTGGCCTCTCCACTACCGACCCGATGGGACTCCGCCCTCGTCCGCGTCTTCGCCCACATAGCCCACGACATCACAGGAGTCCTCGACCCACTCATCGAAGAGACCGTCCGGCCAACCCGTGACTCCCTACCGCGACGCGACCGATTGAATAATGCGTCCAAATACGCAGCCGAGCAAGCGCCCGAGCGGACCTTAGAGATCATGCTCCGCAGCCCATTCGGGACGACCGGCAATGCGATCAGCTCCGCCAGCCAACTCGCCCGCCACATAGAGAGTCACCTGACCGGCGCCCAACGAGTCCAGATGATCCACGCGCTCGTCGCAGGCGCAAACCACGACCCGGGCAAGGCATGGCCGTCGATCGTCAAACTCGCCACAGCCGACGACAGTCTCCTCAGCCACACAGTCGACGAACTCGAGAGTCGAATCAGAGCATCCCCTAGCGACTCTTGGCAAGGGACTCTTCACAAGTCCCTCGACGGGCTCATTCAGGCCGCCACCTCGCAGCAGATGCTGGATCTCGAAACCCGCATCGCTGCCCTCGGTCGACTCGTCGGCGGCATCGACGGTACACGGTCCGCGCGGATTGCGGCCTCGATCGCCCCCCTGACGAGCAGTGCACGTCAAGCCGTCGATCTCCTCATCGATAGACGAACGGGCGAGGTCGACAACGCAGCTATCACCGAACTCGCGGGCCGCATCAATCAGTGGCCGCCCGGCGTGTGGGAGAGCACCGGTCTGCCTTGGACACTCGAACTCCTCAGGACCCGCAATCAGACCGCCGTCGGCGTGGTCGCGTCGATGCTGCGCCCCTACTGTGTCAGCCTCCTCTGGGATGATCGCTACACCGACAAGGTGACCGCTCGGCTCCTCGAAGCGATCGATGGAGACGAGGACTCTCAAGTCGCCCAACATCTCATGCAGGTCTGCGCCGACCTCGTTCACCACGAACCGCGACCTCGGGGCAGCTTGACACTCGGACTACGCGCTGATGTCGTTGAGTCGGTCCTCGACGCCTATCTCACCGCACTCAAGAGAGGCGAGACCGAGCCCGACGGTGGACGGGCCAGACGTCAGATCGCAGCCGTCTACTCATGCCTCGGAGACGCCATGACTGACGTCGCCAAGAAGATCCTCGACGAAGAGGCGTTCGGTCGCCGCGTCCTCGCCATCACCTCCGACATCGACACCGGGCCCATCGGCGGACAAGCCAGCCGCGGGCTCGCCGCTCTCCTGCGGAGCGCCGTTCGTACCTATCCGCGCCTGTGGGCCGGCCTCGAGACCGCATGGCTCGACCTGAGCGAGTCGAACCAGCGCGCTGTCGCCGAATGCGCACTCCTCGGGCGGGTCACCAACGGCAGATCAGTTGCCCTCCAACTCGTCAGGCAAGGCTGCCATCCCAGCGTGGCCGCATACGTTCACCGGATGGTGGGCGACTGACCTGCGAAACTCCGGCAACCGCTGCTCTTGGAGGGTTCGAGTCCTCTACAGATAGACGAGAAGGCCTTCGCGGCGGATAGACGCGGGTTGAAGGTCGCCGGTAGTTGCGGCCCGTCGGTGTTCGCAGGGGTCGATCGCTGGCAGCCTTGGCAGCGTGGTGAACGACACGCTCACACGGGGGCAGCGGGCAAGAATCGAGTCGTGGTACGCGACGCGTGACTTCGTCGCGATCGGCAATCTCGGTGAGCAGGTCACTGCGCGCCTACTTGTTGGAGGCGACTATCAGGTGCTCGCGACGCAGGACGACCTCATGGGCGGCGTTGCGAACATCCTGGAGCGACCGGCGAGTGAGAATCCGGAGGACTTCATCGTCATTGACCCAGAGGGTCGGCTCATCACGGTCAACAGCAAGGCGACCGTGAGTGAGCGGAGCTCTCGACTCACCCGAAGCGGGAACCTCACGGCTCCTGCCATGCGCAAGCAGAGCGCCGTCGACTACTACTCGCTGAGGGCAGGCCTCATCTCACCGCTCGAAGGCGCCCAGACACACGGGCAGGTAGTGAAGGTGGATCTGGTCCACCTCAGGGCCCAGTTCTTCGAGATCGAGGACGACGGCCGACTACGACCACTCGGCGCCCCGGTCGATGTCAGGCACGTCGTGAAGGAAATCCTGGAGGAGTACCTGGGCAGGGTCCCTCCGCCGAGATCTGAGGACTGGATGTGAGCGCGCCACTGGCCGTTCGACGGCGAACAAGTGCCCGCTCGCGGCGGTAGGGGGCACCTGGCCGGGTGAGGTGATCGCGGCCACACCCGTGTGCCGGTGCGGCAGGATGGCCTGTGCTGAACGAGCAGATAACTCGTTATGGGCGAGGCGACCTTCAGGCCACCAGCAGACCCCCAGGCGTTGGGCGGTGGCCGAGGCGCACGCTGGTTGACCGACCAGGGCTCATGTCGACCTCGCGATTCAGTGGACGCGCTCGAAGGAGGGCGTGATCACTCGAGTTGGGGGAAGAGCTTCTCAACTATGTAGTCGGCGTGCTCCGGCGACATCAGTGTGACTCCGACGGCATCGTCGCCAGCGGCTGAGTACGCGTGTCCAACGAACGTTGGAAGGTCGTAGTACTCCAGAGCTTGCTCACGAGTTAGCTCGGTCGTCTTGTAGGCGCTCTTGGTCTCGAAGGTGAACCTACCCTCCGTGACTGTTACCAGGGCGATTCCGTGAGCAAG
Source organism: Nocardioides sp. (assembly GCA_051657765.1). Taxonomy (GTDB): domain Bacteria; phylum Actinomycetota; class Actinomycetes; order Propionibacteriales; family Nocardioidaceae; genus Nocardioides. Next base: position 6,666 of record JBOFLH010000481.1, read on the forward strand.
GGCGAAGCCAAGCGCGCCGCTTTGGAAAGGCGCCGTCGAGATGAGCACGGCCTTGTGGGCGCCGACGGATTGAAGCTTCTGGTGGAGAACCTGGACGAGTTCACGCTTGATCGGGTGCTTGTGGGCCTTCGCCTCTACGAGCACCAGGAAGTCCATTCCCGCCAGTTCGTACCTCACCGTCGCATCGAAGTCGTAACTCCCGTCGGCCCCCTCGATGACCTCATGGAGTTGAACTCGGATGTCTGTAGCGCCTGCTTCCGCGGCACCGCTCTTGAACAGGGTCGCCGCGAACTCCTCGAATTCAACGGACGTGATGTCAGCCGGAGGGTAGTGGCTGGTCGCCCGGGAAACGGTCGCATCGTCGGCATCCATGCCGCTCGACGCTACCCTGAGACGCCGCCCCGTGGCCCGAGACTCTTCGTGTCGGGGCCGCGCGACAGCCCAGTTGGAGCCGGCACGCCACGAGGTGGCGGCGCCCGTCTGGCGGCGGAGCGACGCACTCATCACGGCAGAGGTCCCGACCGCTTTGAGGCGGCGCCCGTCTCCCGAGCTTCAACCGCTACACCCGACGCGACGCCAAGAAGAGTGGCCAAGCTCCGCGGCCGATACCCTCGCTGCAGACACACAAACGGAGGTCGGGTTCGATGCCGTCGCAGCCAACGGGACATCACGGTGAGAAGCCGAGCGAGACGCTGGTCAGGCTCATCGTCGAACGCAGCCTGGGCGTCCGTGTCTGCTGCTACGACGACCGCGACGGCAACAGCAAGCCGGACGCCATCATCCACCGGCAGGGCGGCGTCCCGCTCGAGATCGTCTCCGACCCTCACAAAGCAGATGTTCAGCTGCTCAGTGCCCTCGACAAGATCGACAGACGCATCGAGTTTGCTGGCCTTCGCCACGGCTACTGGGTGTCCTTGACCCACAAGGCTCGAGTCAAGGACCTCGAATGGCTCGAGAAGCTCTTGCATCAACTGGAGGACCCGGAGCAACGAGACCTGGTCCCGAGTCGGGCCAATGAGTACGAGTTCATCTCTCCCCAAAACCACCTTCTTCCGGGCGAGGTCAGGTTGACATCCGGGTCTGGCGGCGGGCGCCCCCTCCCAAGCCCGACCAACGTCGTCAAAGCAGCCTGCGATGTGCTTGGTCAGCCCACGTACGCGGATGTCGCCCGCAAGCTAGCCGCGCACGGTGGTGCCGAAAGGCACGCGATCCTGATCGTCGACGAAGAGAAGGACCCCTCGTTCGACTGGCTCCGAGAAGCGACGTCCGACGACGTTTCCCAATTGTCCACACCAGAGCTTGCCGACGAGATCACGCACCTGTGGATCACGCGTCGGTACGCGCCGGGCATGACCGTCGCCTGGTCGCAGGCGACCGGCTGGCAGGGCTTCGACTGGCCTGGAGGCCACCCGGTCGATGAACTTAATGAATGGGACGATCCCGAGTGCCCAGACGACCACAGGCCGGGCGCCGCGAACACATACTAAAGGAGCCGAATGCAGCAACCTGGAACTCCGGGCGACGCCGGACGGGGCCTCGCCGGTCGGGACCAAGTCCTGGGCGCGGCGCCGCAAGGTGCGGGCGCCAGCGTCGAGGTCCACGAAGCCGCCGTTGTCGGCGTGGTGCTGGCGGGCCGGTTCACTTCGAGCCTGGCCCTACAGGTGCTCCACCGGTCCATCGCGGCCGCTGCACTGTTGATGCACTAAGGGCCTGACCGGAATTTAGTTGGGGTGTTTCGGGTTCGTGGTTGTCATGGATGTGACGGAGTCGAATCTGCGGTTGAAGTACGAAGCGGTGCTGGGTCTTCTTGATGAGCGGTCTCGTCGGTTGGTGTTGGGGGCTGAGGCCCGTTGGATCGGCCATGGCGGTATGGCGTTGGTTGCACGGGCAGCTGGGATTGATCCGAAGACCGTGGCCGCTGGGGTCGGTGAGATTGATGGTGGCTGGGACCCGTTGCCGATGGGGCGGGTCCGGCGTTCGGGCGCGGGCCGTCGGCGAGTCGAGGACATCGATCCCGCTCTGGTCAAGGCGCTGCTGGCTTTGGTGGAACCAGCCCGCCGTGGGGACTCGATGTCTAGGTTGTGCTGGACCAGCTTGTCGACACGACACCTCGCTGCCGAGTTGCGGAGGCTGGGTCATTGTGTGGGCCGGAGTGCCGTTGGACGGTTGTTGAAGGCCCACGGGTTCAGCCTGCAGGCAAACACGAAGGCGATCGAGGGATCCGCCCACCC
>JBOFLH010000482.1:0-3102 GCA_051657765.1 Nocardioides sp.
CGTATCGAGGATGACCCTAGTAGAGTCGCTATCTCCTCGCAGCGAGTCAGTCTCGCAGCGCCTTCGCACTTCAGCGGCTAGCACCAGAGGTCGACCTACCGCGTTCAGACACGAGATGTCGAAGCTCTTCTGCGCCCAAGGCTCCGGAATCAAGACCACATCGTATCGATGAAGGCCACGCTTGCCTAGCCACACACGGGCAAATGAAGGGTCCGGCGGAAGGAGGCCCGGCCCTCCCGGATCCCACAGAACTAAGCCGCGGGAATTCGATCTAGCACGGAACAAGACAACTTCGAAGCCACTTCGTACCCGCATGCACTGGACCTGCGGATTCCCACAGTATGCACTCCAATCCCCGGCAAGGTCCTCAGAAGAACGAGCCGGATCGCCGCCCTCGAAAGTACTTTCCCCTCCGACCATCGCGGTGCGAAGGTCGTATCGTTGGACTGAAACCCAGGAGCTAAAGAAAATGGCCAACACACCGACGGCTAACGCGATCCGCTTTAAGTTAGGGGAGGACTTCACGATGCCGCGCCACCTTTAGCTTGAGAAGCTAACCAGAGCCTTTGCAGCTGCCACTGACTTCATACGAGCTGCATCCGATGCCTGGGAAGGATGTTGGAGTATGAACAAAAACGATCCTCTGGTAGTCGTGTTGGGAGCCCGGAGTCCCCTGTACCGACTTCCATCCGACGGTATAGGCGAGCGAGCGCGTACCTTCGCTCACAAAAGCGCCCTGATCAAGGGTCAGCCGAAAGCTACCAGGCACCGAATAGTTCAACCATACAGTATAGTCCTGACAATTCGTCGGCGTGAATGAATAGCCTACCTGGAAAGCTGGAACGCCAATGCTTGTACTTAATGACGATCCGCCCGAGCACTCCGATAAGTCGGAGCTTGGACTCCAATCAGTCCAGTTTTTTAGCCGCCCTTGAATCGAATCATACGGATATGATTGGAGGCGCATCTCTGAAATTTGCCAGTTATCCCCCGGAACCTGCTCAGCCTGACCGATGGCCTTGCGGCTATACTTCCACCAGTCGTACGAGCTTGAACCGTCACTGGTAAAGCGTTGGCGTTGCCAGAGAAAAGTTCCTGTTCCTATCAGTTGATCCGAAAGAGGCCACAAGCGATCCAGATATACTTTTAGAACATACTGACCGTCCGCAGTTTCGCCCCAACTTCCGAACCCTGGACCAGGTGATAAGATGCTGGTAGCTTCCTGATTATGTGAGGCAGCGGCTTCCAGAGATACCGAATCTGACCCAGTCGAAACAACTATTTTCTGAAGTGCGACTGTCTCAGGAACTGCTGCATCGACAATTACCTGGCCATCCCTAAGATGTAAGACCTGAACGTCGTCTCTAGTCAGAAAAGTACCTTGTTTGCTGGCTGCCAATATTAATTCCTTTTCCAGGGTGAGTTCGGCTGCGGTCTCAACGCCCGCAATCTTGGCCCGGCCTGCTCTTTTTTCAGCCTCTCTGATCTCGGCTAGCTCGAATATCTCCACATTATGTGGCTGCAATACCTTTCCGCTGGGCGCCGAACTAGTGGCGGGCGGTGGCGTCGTTATGCCGAATGCCAATATGCCTAGTGCCACCACGAGGCCAGAACAAGGCCACTTTGTTTTCACTTTTCGTCCTCAGCATGGGCTAGCCAGTCGCACTTGCTGTAGTCAGTGGTGAGTTCGACTGATTGCCAAAATCTGACAGCGTCTACTGGCACATCGTAGGTGTTCCTGAAACGCACTTTGACGTAGTAGCGGTCAAAGGTTCTCTCAATAGTTTGTCCAGGCTTCGATGGAAGGTCGCTACATGGCCTTCCTTCGCTAGCAAGTTTACTGCAGACCTCTACTATTGGCGCGTCATCTCCCGCTCGAAGGAACATCGATGTTCTCGCCCAAGTTTCGACCCCATCGCTATTGATCGACAACTCGCCGCCCCAAGTATATCCGCGAGGCAATTGGGCCGGAAGCACAATTGGCATCTCGTAACGGTCACTCTGCGTTTGCATCTCCTCAACACTCGAGCTATTAGCTGAGGGTACTGACGTGCCTCCGTATTTGTGTATACCCACGGATCCTGAGATTCCGAGGAGAATGACTACGAAGGCTAGTGGCCACTTCGTTATCACTTTTCCCCCAGTTGGTCCAGCTCAGTTGGGGCTTGATCCTATACGCGCGATCTGCTCGTCGTCAACTAGTCGACGAGACTCACGAAGACCGCCCGCGAAACACTCTCCGTGCCTCACTGGTAGGAATGCCCGCGAAACGGTGAGCGTGTTCGGGTATGAGGAGTGAGTTGTCGATGACGTCTCGTGCCGAGGTCACCACCGAGTACGCCAAGGCGTATGCGAAGGCTTCGAAGAAGGACAAGGGCCAGATCCTGGACCAGGTCGTGGAGGTCACCGGCTGGTCTCGCGACAACGCCCGACGGCGGCTGGCCGCAGCCGCGGCCCGGCCACCCGGCGCGGGGCGCACAGTCGCCAAGATGCCGCGTAAGCAGCGGGCCCCGAAGTACTCCCACGACGCACTGAAGGTGCTGCAGGAGGTGTGGGCGGCCTCGGGCGGTCAGTGCGGGAAGTACCTCGCTGTCTCGATGCAACTCCAGCTCGCCGGGCTCGAACGTCATGGCGAGCTCATCAACGGCGCCGACCGATACAGCAACCAGGTGCGAGAGGAGCTGCGATGTCGGCGGCCACGATCGACCGGTACCTCAAGGCCGCGAAGGCCACCGCCCAGATCCGGGGTGTCTCGACGACGAAACCCTCACCGCTGCTGCGCTCGGCGATCAAGGTCCGCACGGCCGGCGACGAGGTCGAGGCCGAGCCCGGGTTCTTCGAAGGCGACACCGTCGCGCACTGCGGGCCGACGTTGAAGGGTGAGTTCGCCCGCACCCTAAACCTCCCCGATGTCTGAACCGCCTGTAAGTCTTCGTGGTGGCTGGCCTGGGGCTGGCTGGCGGGGTTGGCGCTGGTCACCCGGTGCGCGTTGTGACTCCTGAACCGCCTGACCCCTTGGGGGTGTCATGCCCGGGATCTGTCCAGCGTGGGCGGGGTGCCGGCGCCGACCCTGGCCCACAACGATGGCTTGATCAGAAGCAT
>JBOFLH010000483.1:0-6943 GCA_051657765.1 Nocardioides sp.
CACCACCGCGCTATTCTCCGCCCGACGAAATTCGTCGCTTGGCGTGGCGGTGGCGGCGGGATTTGAACCCGCGGTGGACTTGCGCCCACAAACGCTTTCGAGGCGTTCTCCTTAGGCCGCTCGGACACGCCACCGCGAGAGAGGCTACCGGAGTTCGGGCGAGGCTACCGAATCAAACGGGGTCGCCGGTCGAGCTGACAGTCGAATGGAGGTCTCTGGTGGTGTCAGGCCAGATGCTCCGCGACGGGACGGGACGGGGGTCTGCCCCCCGCTCATTGTCGGCGGCTGGCGAAGAAGTCCGCAAGCAGGCTGCTCGCGTCCTCGGCCAGCACCCCGCCGATCACCTCGGGACGATGGTTGAGTCGTTGATCCCGGACAACGTCCCACAGGCTACCCACGGCTCCGGCCTTGGCGTCGTACGCCGCGAACACCAGCCGGTCAACCCGGCTGAGCACCACCGCCCCAGCGCACATAGTGCAGGGTTCGAGGGTGACGACCAGCGTGCATCCGGTCAGCCGCCATCCTCCCCGGTGCTTCGCCGCCTCGCGCAGCGCCACCAGCTCGGCGTGGCCGGCCGGATCCGCCGCCGCCTCGCGTCGGTTGTGGCCGCGACCAATTAATTTGCCCGCCTCATCCAGAACCACCGCACCTATCGGGACGTCCCCCGAGGACGCGCACAACCCTGCCTCGACCAGCGCACGTTGCATCGCCGGCTCCCAAGCACGGACCGATGAGGAGGCCCCAGAGGCTGGGCTCGTGACGCCGAAGTCCGGTCTCATGGCGCAGAGGGCGCGACTCCGGTGGCCTCGTCGAACTGCGGCCCGAACCCCAGCCGGCGGGCAACATCGGAGAGCATCTCATCCGGATAGAGGTCGAAGTTGTCGATAAGTAGACCCAGATCCATCGCTTGCAGACCGAGGTCACTTACGATGTCTAGGTCCCCAGCCGGAACCTGCTCGTCATCGTGAACCGGCGGCAGACCGAGAAACTCCACGACCGACCTCGCGAAGTCGAACTCGTCCGCAGCGGTCACGTCGGACAAGAGCATCCGAGTGTGCGGTCCAGCCACCCGGACCAGGACGAAGAAGTCCTCATCCATCCCGACCAGCCCTAGGGCGCCGCCGTCGCCCGGCAGCCGTCGTAGCGCATCGGCCAGCGCCGGCGCCGAGGCCAGGGACTGTGGCGTCACGTCTTGCACCACCCACGTGCCCTCCTCACGGTAGGCAGCGAGCGCGAAGTCGATTGCCTCGACTTCCACGGATGAGCCGCCCGATAACTCGTCAACCATCGCCCGTCTCCTTGCTGATTCTCGACTGTTCAGCTTGATTGTGGCCTCACCAGAGTGACAGAAGGGCGCGCACACGACCAGTATCACCGGACTAGAGTCAAGCACGTGCATATCCAGGTCATCGATCACCCACTGGTTTCCCACAAGCTCACGGCGCTGCGCGACCAGAACACTGACTCACCTACCTTCCGGCGATTGGTCGACCAGCTCGTCACCCTGCTGGCCTATGAGGCGACCCGCGAGGTGCGGGTGGGTCCGGTGGCCGTCAACACTCCGCTCGGCACCGCCACCGGTGTCCGGTTGGCCCAACCCCCACCGCTGGTGGTGCCGATCCTGCGTGCCGGTCTCGGCATGCTAGACGGCATGATGCGCCTGTTGCCGACCGCCGAGGTGGGTTTCCTCGGCATGGTGCGCAACGAGCAAACCTTGCAGGCATCGACGTACGCCGAGCGGCTACCCGAGGACTTGTCCGGCCGGCAGTGCTACGTCTTGGATCCGATGCTCGCCACCGGCGGCACCCTGGCGGCGGCGATTCGATTCCTGGTCGACCGCGGTGCCGACAACATCACCTGCGTCTGCCTGCTCACCGCTCCCGAAGGCTGCGCGAACCTCGAGGCTGGTCTCGCCGACAGCGAGGTACCCGTCACCATCGTGACCGCGGCAATGGACGAACGGCTCAACGACGCGGGCTACATCGTGCCAGGCTTGGGCGACGCCGGCGATCGGCTGTACGGCGCGGCTCGCTAACGCTCGATGACACCTCACCGGGCCGGTCCACTCAGCCACATCACGCTTGTCCACCCGTCGTTTGTGACGCCTCGCCGGCGTTTTGTGACGTCTCGCGTGCGGGTGGGCTCAGTCGACCGGCACCCGGGTGATGAGCAGGCCGATGACGGCCACATGCATCACGGCCAGCACGATGCCGCTGCCGAGGTCGGGAGCCGCCGTGAGCGGACTGATCAGTGACAGCACACCAAGCCCGAGAACGAGTGGGCGCCAGACGCCACCGCGACCTGCTTTGCGGAGCAGCCAGAGCACCGCGGTCGCCAGGATGGCCCCGAGAAACGAGGACACGAACGGTTGGAACACCAGCACGTCTTGCTTGTTGCCGCCGACCTCAACGGTGAAGTCGAGACCGGCGGCTTTGCCGATCACCCAGAGCACCACATTGACCACACCAGCCAAGGCGCCGGCGACCGCGCCGTCACGCCAGATGTTCTCCTCCGTTGTTGCGTCGGTATCTGACACCATGAGCTCCTCCCTGTTGTAACGACACTCACCTCAGAGCCTCGCACGGATCCTGCTGGCGCGCGAGGTCCGCCGGACGCGATAGGTTGACCAGCGCGGATCAGCACCACCGTTCCGAAGCGGAAGCGAGATAACAGGAGGCACCTTTGCGCATCGGCATTCCCCGCGAGTCGAAGACCGGCGAGACCCTGGTGGCGGCGACCGCGACCACGGCAACCCAGCTCACCACGTTGGGTTACGACGTGGTCGTCGAGGCGAGCGCGGGCACCCTGGCGGATCAGCCCACCACCGCGTTCGACGCGGCCGGGATCCGGATCGGCACGTCGCATGAGGTGTGGACCAGCGACATCGTCGTGAAGATCAACGCGCCGACCGATGCCGAGATCGACCGACTTCACCCGGGCACCACCTTGGTTTCGTTGATGGCACCAGCCCGCAACCCCGAGCTCATCGACAAACTCGCGGCGGCGCACGTCACCGCGCTGGCCATGGACGCGGTGCCTCGCATCTCCCGCGCCCAGTCCCTAGACGCGCTCTCCTCGATGGCCAACGTGGCCGGCTATCGCGCGGTGATCGAAGCCGCCCACGAGTTCGGCCGCCAGTTCACCGGCCAAGTGACCGCCGCCGGCAACGTGCCGCCGGCTCGGGTGTTCGTCATCGGCGCGGGCGTCGCCGGCCTTGCCGCCATCGGCGCCGCCGGCAGCATGGGAGCGGTCGTGCGGGCATTCGACGTACGCCCCGAGGTCGCCGAGCAGGTCGAATCCATGGGGGCTCAATTTGTGCGGGTAAGCATGGATCAGGAGGTCAGCGTCGACGGCTACGCCAAAGAGATGACCGCCGAGCAGGAGCTGCTCACCGCCGAGATGTACGACCAGGAGGTGCGCAACGCCGACATTGTGATCACCACCGCCCTCATTCCAGGCCGACCGGCACCCAGGTTGATCCGCGCCGACACGGTGGCCGCCATGGCCAGCGGCAGCGTGATCGTCGACATGGCCGCCCCCAACGGCGGCAACTGCGAACTCACTCAGGCCGACGAGAAAGTGCTCACCGACAACCTGCTCACCATTCTCGGCTACACCGACCTGGCCGGCCGGATGGCCGCGCAAACCTCACAGCTCTACGGCACCAACGTGGTGAACCTCCTCAAGCTGTTGACCCCCCAGCAGGACGGTCAACTCACCATCGACCTCGATGACGCGGTCCAGCGCGGAATGACGGTGGCCCACCACGGCAAGAAGTTGTGGCCACCACCCCCGGTTCCGGTATCGGCGACACCTGTCGCGCCACCCGCGGAGGTCGCCCCGGCGCAACCGAAGACCGACCCACGCCGCCGGTGGTACGCGGCCGGGCTGGCGGCCGCGGCCTTCGCGCTGATGGCGGCATACTCCCCAACCGCCTTCCTGACCCACTTTACGGTCTTCGTCCTGGCGGTGTTCATCGGCTACTACGTCATCTCGAACGTCGCCCACGCGCTACACACCCCGTTGATGAGCGAGACCAACGCGATCTCCGGGATCATCCTGGTGGGTGGCATCCTGCAGGTCGGCAATCAAAACCTAGCGATCTCCGCGCTCGCATTGGTCGCCGTCCTGGTGGCGAGCATCAATATCTTCGGCGGATTCCGGGTGACGCTCCGCATGCTCGAGATGTTCCGGAAGGACTGAGCTGAGATGTCACTAGTGGACTTCCTGACCTCCGACCGGGTGCCCGGCCTGGTTCAAGCGGGCTACCTCACCGCCGCGATCTTGTTCATCGCCGCACTTGCCGGCCTGTCAAAACACGAAACCGCAAAACGAGGCAACGTGGCGGGCATGCTCGGCATGGGCCTCGCGTTGGTGGCAACCCTGCTGCTCGCGGCCCGGCAGGCAACGCTGCCGGACCCCTCGAACGACTGGCGTTCGCTGGAAGTCACCGTCGGACTCACCGTGGCCGCGATGGCGATCGGCGCCGCCATCGGCCTGTGGCGGGCCGAGACCGTCGCGATGACCGAGATGCCAGAGCTGGTGGCGATTCTGCATAGCTTCGTCGGCCTGGCCGCCGTGTTGGTCGGCGTCAACTCCTTCCTCGACCCTGGCGACCTGTCCGGCTCGTTGCAGACGATCCATGCGATGGAGGTCTTCGTCGGTGTCTTCATCGGTGCGGTCACCTTCACCGGCTCGGTGGTGGCTTACTTGAAGCTGAGCGCCGCAATGAAGTCCGCACCGGTTATCTTGCCGGGTCGCCACCTGCTCAACCTGGGGATTCTGCTGGCCACGGCCGGGTTGTGCTACTGGTACGTCACGGATCTGGGCGGACACCATGGCGGCCTGAATCGAGCGCTCATCCCGCTGCTGATCATGCTGGCGTTGGCGTTGTTCCTCGGCTTCCACCTGGTCGCCGCGATCGGCGGCGGCGACATGCCGGTGGTGGTCTCGATGCTGAACAGCTACTCCGGGTGGGCGGCAGCCGCGGCCGGGTTCATGCTCAGTAACGACTTGCTGATCATCACCGGTTCTCTGGTCGGATCCTCCGGTGCCATCTTGAGCTACATCATGTGCCAGGCGATGAATCGTTCGTTCGTCTCGGTCATCGCCGGCGGGTTCGGCTCCGACGGCACCGTCACCGGCGAAGCACGCGACTACGGCGAGCATCATGAGATCGCCGCGGCGGAAGCCGCGACGTTACTGGCCGGCGCCCGGTCGGTAGTGATCACGCCGGGCTATGGCATGGCGGTTGCTCAGGCGCAATATCCGGTCGCCGAGCTCACCGCGAGACTGCGTGCTCGCGGCACGCAGGTGCGCTTCGGCATTCACCCGGTTGCCGGCCGGCTACCCGGGCACATGAACGTGTTGCTCGCCGAAGCCCGGGTGCCCTATGACATTGTGCTAGCGATGGACGAGATCAACGACGACTTCGACGACACCGACGTGGTGCTGGTCATCGGCGCGAATGACACGGTCAATCCGGCCGCCCTGGAGGAACCGGGCAGCCCGATCGCCGGTATGCCGGTGCTGGAGGTCTGGAAGGCCCGTCGGGTGATCGTGTTCAAGCGGTCCATGGCCACCGGGTATGCCGGCGTGCAGAATCCGCTGTTCTTCCGGGAGAACTCCCGGATGTTGTTCGGCGACGCAAAGGACCGGGTCGAGGACATCGTTCGAGCCCTGCCGGCCTGACCAACTCGCCGCGCGGTATCCGTCGCCCGACTCCTCCTGCGGTACTGCGGCGTCCAACGCGGACCGGGCCTCAGCCCACTGGGCTCGTGCCCGGGAGACAGTGACACTCAACCGCGCTGCCACTCGAGCGGCAGTGTCGCTATGACCTCGTGTCTGGGCCGTTGACGGGGTCCTTCGCCCAGGTATGACGCCACGAGTTCGAGATGGGTCACCGGCCAGGTCGGTCCGGCATAGCTGTCGAGCAGGCGCACCCACCTGGATACCTCCGCGGGACGACTCAATCTCGCGACGGTGAGATGGGGCCGAAACCTCGACCCGTCTCCCCGGGCACCGACTCGGCTGCCAGCGGCCCGAGCGCTCGCCGACAACTGTCCCAGGTGCGCTCGGCCCGGCCCATCGAGTTCGAGGCCGGCCCACAACACCTTCGCGGTGGCCGCGTGCGGGAAAGCGCCACCGCCGGCCACGCGAGTATCGAACGATGTTCGTCGCCCGGCGACCCCGGCCAGCCGCTCGATCAGCTCGTCCAGTTGATAGTCCGGCACGTCGCCCAGGAACGCCAGGGTCAGGTGGAAGTGCTCCGCCGGTGTCCACCGAAAGTCGGCCGCGGCACGGCGTACGTTCAGGAAGTCGTCGAGGTGTTCGATTGCCGTGGAGCTCGGGCGAAGAGCGACGAACAAGCGCATGGTGGTCATTGTGCGTGGTCAGTCCGCCGGCTGAATCGGCAGACCGCCCAGGGTGGCGAACAACCGCCGGATCAGCCGATCTGAGCGCCGACCATCGCGCCGATGACATAGGTGACGATCATGGCCAGCAGTCCGCCGCCGACATTACGCAGCACCGCCCGGCCTGGTGGCGAGGAACCCAGCCGGGCGCTACTCCAGCCGGTCAGGCCCAACGCCACCACGACCGCCACCACGGTCAGCACCACCTGCCCTCTGGCCGGCGCCAGCACGATGGTCAGCAGCGGGATGAGCGCGCCGGCGGTGAACGACAGCATCGACGCCCACGCCGCATGCCACGGGTTGGTCAGGTCCTCCGGATCGATCCCCAACTCGACGTCGGCGTGTGCGGCTAGCGCGTCGTGGGTGGTCAGCTCCTTCGCGACTTCGAGAGCCAGTTCGGGGCTGAGGCCCTTGTGGCACCACAGGTCGGCCAGCTCCGCCAGCTCCCGCTCCGGTTCTTCGGCCAGTTCCCGGCGTTCCTTGGCCAGCATCGCCTGCTCGGAGTCGCGTTGGGTGCTGACCGAGACGTA
>JBOFLH010000484.1:0-8709 GCA_051657765.1 Nocardioides sp.
TGATGTCGAGATAGTCGCAGTTGTAGCCGAACTGACCGGCCTGGCTCTGCGCTGACTGAGCCTGGCCGTCGAATGCCGGGGCGCCCGGCAGGATCGGATCGCCCCATCTGATGATCGGATCCCACCGGAAACCCTTCGGCACGGTTACCGCGTCGACGGCCGGCGCAACCGGCGTGATCGCGCCGAATGCCAGCGGAAAATTGCGGTTCGTCGAGGACGGCAACGCGGTGCGGGCAGCTGCTGGCCGCGCGGCCCCCAGGGCCACCACTCCGGCCACCGCGCTCGCCCCGAGGACACTACGTCGGCTCAGCACGTGCCCGGCCACGTCTCGGAAGTAGGTGGTCTCCGTGGTGTTGGGGGCAGGCCGCGCACATGCGTCGCCGCAGCGTAGGTGACAGGTGATCGCACTACGCGAGCCATGGGTCCGGTCCGCCATCGGCAGGTCGGATCGCCGGAGCCGAGGGGTGGGAAGCGAGCTGAGAGTCACGATGATCTCCAGGGGGTGAGGTCGAATCGGTTGTCTCGATGCTAAGGAACCGAACAGGCGCTGTTGCCTCGAAGCAGGTGACCAGCCGATGAACTCTACGGATCGCTAGGGTGCATTGAGTTCCGCGAACGTCTCGACCTTGCTGCGACTGCCGCTGACAATGATCAGGTCGCTGGGATTGAGGACCGTCTCGGGCACGGCATAGGTGAAGTCCTCCCCGGCAGGTTTCACACCCACAATGGTCACACCATGCCGCTCCCGCACTTCCGATTGGGCCAAAGTGCGACCCAGGAGGCGACCAGGCGGACGCATCTTCACCATCGCATAACCGTCGTCGAACTCGATGTAGTCGAGCACGTGACCGGCCAGGAGATGTGCCACCCGGCGACCAGTGTCGTATTCGGGTCGCACCACGTGGTGGCAGCCGACCTGGGTCAGAATCCGCGCGTGCGCTTCGGAGACCGCTTTGGCCCAGATGTCCGGTATGCCGAACGACTGCATCACCGAACAGGTCAGGATCGATGCCTCCAAGTGGTGCCCGATGCCGATCACCACGCGGCTGAACTCGTCGACCGACAGCTGGCGCATCGCCTCCGCATCGGTCGCGTCGGCGATCACCGCGTGGGTGAGCACCCCGGCCACCTTCTGAATCACCTGTTCGTCGGTGTCGATGCCGAGCACCTCGGTGCCGCTGGCCTCCAGCTCCAGAGCCAGCGCCTCACCGAACCGGCCCAGCCCGATCACCGCCACCGCGTTGTTGCCAAACCTAGCCAATGAGGGGCCGCCCTTCGGGAAGTCGGTAGAAGTTTTGTCGCTCGCGTAACGCTAGCGCCGAGACCAAGGTCACCGGACCGATGCGTCCGACGAACATCAAGAAGATCAGCAGCGCCTGGCCGGCGCCGCCGAGCTCCGGGGTCACCCCGGCGGTGAGCCCGACTGTGCCGAAGGCGGAGACCGTCTCAAACATCGCCAGGCTCAACGTCAATCCCTCCAGCGTCATCAACACCAATGTCGCGCCCAGCACCAACCCGGCGGACGTCAGGCCGACCGTCAACGCCTGACGCTGAGCCCGCGCCTCGATCCGTCGATCGGCGACTTCCACGTCCCGGGCGCCTCGGGCTTCGGCGACGATCACGAAGAACAGCAGGAAGAACGTGGTCACCTTGATGCCGCCCGCCGTGCTTGCCGAGCCGCCGCCGATGAACATCAAGATTGTGGTCACGAACAGGGTCGGTTCACGCATCTGCGCGTAATCCAGGGAGTTGAACCCGGCGGTTCGCGGCTGAACCGATCCGGTGAAGCCCGCCAACAGCCGGCCGGGCACATCCAGCGCGCCCAGGGTGGCCGGATTGGACCACTCCAACGCGGTGAAGACCACGAATCCGCCGGCCAGCAGCCCCAAGGTGCCGAGCAGGGTGATCCTGACATGCAAGCTCCACGCTCGCGGGCTCAATCGCTTGCGCAACTCGAACATCACCGGGAAGCCGATGCCACCCAGGATCACCGCACCGTTGATCGGCAGGCAGATCCACGGATCGGCGACGAACGAGACCAGACTGTCGGAGTATAGAGCGAACCCGGCATTGTTGAAGGCGGACACCGAGTGAAAGACCCCGAGGTATGCCGCGCGACCCCAGGACTCGTCGTACCCGAAGAAGAACCGCAGGCCCAACAGCACGGCGACCGTGAGCTCGATAGCCGCGGTGACCTTGAGGATGCCGATCAAGACTTCACGGACATCGCCGATCCGCAAGGTGTTGGACTCGCCGGCGGTGTTCAGCCGACTGCGCAAACCCAGGCGCCGCGCGATCAGCAACGCCAACAGTGAGGCAAGAGTCATGATGCCGAAGCCGCCGATCTGGATCATGATCAAGATCGCGATCTCGCCGAAACCGCTCCAGTGCGCCGGCACATCGACGGTCGACAGTCCGGTCACACACAGCGCGCTGGTCGCGGTGAACATGGCTTCGGCGAAGGTCGCGCCACCACGGCCCGCCCGGGCCACTGGCAACATCAGCACGACGGTGCCGATCAGTACACCGATCGCGAACAACGAGGCGATGACTTGCGCCGGGTGCCGCAGACCCCGGCGAGCGCCTGGCGGTGCGGTCGGGTCCGCCGGAAAACGCACCCGGCGCTGCGCTTCGCCTCCGCCTGACTGGTCGGCTCCCCGCTTCGCCGGAAAACGCACCCGGCGCAGCGCTTCGCCTCCGGGCATCACAACGCTTCCTTGGCCGGACGATCGTTGGTACTTACGTCCTTCGAGATCAGCGCACCGCGCAACGTACTCAGGACCTCCTGCCGAGCCCGGCTGGTGGCATGTTGAGGGAAGACCGCATCGAAAGCTGCGTTGACGGCCGCGCCGATCAACACCGCAAGCGCCACCAGGTACAGCCACAGCAGCACCGCGATCGGCGCCGCCAGCGGGCCGTAGATCGACGAAGACTCCGCCGCCGTCGCGGTCAACGCCAGCCGTAAGAGGTAAGAGCCCACGATCCACATCACCAACGAGAAGGTGGCGCCTGGAAGGTTGAAGCCCCAATTCGTACGCACCGGCACCGACACGTGATAGAGCGTCGCAAGAAAGCAGACGCAGGCGATGATCACCACCGGCCAATAGAACGAACCGAAGAACTCAAGCCGGTCCGGTAGGTAGCGCAGCACCAACGTCGGTCCGGCCACCACCAGGGGGATCGTGAAGACCCCGACCAGCAGGCCGAGAACATAGAGTGAGAACGACAGTGCGCGGGTGCGGATGATACCCCGATGCCCACCCAGGCCGTGCATGATCGTGATCGTGTCGACGAAGACATTCAGCGCGCGCGAGCCCGACCACAACGCCAGGACGAAACCGATCGAGATCACGTCATATCGGCCACCGGAAAGCACCTCGTCGATGGTCGGCTCGATCACGTTGGTGACCGCGGATTCGGTGAGTGCTCGACCGGCGACATCGATCACGGCTTGCCGCACGTCGGCTACCTGGGCCTGCGGAAACTCGTTGCTGAAGTAGCCGATCGCGCCGGCCAGGGCGAAGACCAACGGCGGCATGGACAAGATAGCGAAGAAGGCCGCCTCCGCCGCCAGGCCGGTCACCCGATAGCGCATGCACGAACCGCAGGTGGTGACCACCAGTCGCCACAGCAGCCGCCCACTCCTGGCGACCAATGATCGCTGAGCCGGGAACCCCACGTGGCTAACGTTAGTCTTCCCAGCCCCGCCTGGTGGATTAGGCGCGCGCCGAGTCAATACGCTGCTGGCGACGATTGATACGTAAGACTCAGCACAAGGCGGCCGAGCAGGTCGCACCAGCCAGATGAAGGGACGCATTGATGCGTAAGTACGCCGTTGAGTTCATCGGCACGTTTTTCCTGGTGTTGACCGTGGTGTGCGCGGTCAACGCCAAGACCGGCGCCGAGCTGGCACCGATTGGAATCGGCGCCGTGCTGATGACGATGATCTACGCCGGAGGCCACATCTCCGGCGCCCACTACAATCCAGCCGTCTCGGTGGCCGCCTTCATCCGCGGCCGCCTGCCGGCTGCGGAGCTCGGGCCCTACATAGGAGCCCAGTTGGCCGGTGCCGCGGTCGCCGGCCTGATCGGCGGCGGCTTCCTCGTCGACACCACCGCGAGTGACGCCTACTCCGGGAAGGCACTGGCGGTGGCCCTGGTGGCCGAGTTCTTGTTCACCTTCGCGTTAGCGTGGGTGGTGCTGAATGTGGCCACCTCCCGTGACCACGAAGGCAACGGCTTCTACGGCTTGGCGATCGGCTTCACGGTGATGGCCGGTGCGTTTGCCGTCGGCGGTCTGAGTGGCGGCGCATTCAATCCGGCGGTCGGATTCGGCATCAGCGTCGGCGGAGTCGCCGGCTGGGCAAACATCTGGATCTACCTGCTCGCGCCCACGCTCGGTGGCGCCGCCGCCGGTTTCGCGTTCAAGGCGATCAACCCCGAGGACGCCTGAACCCTCAGCCCGGTGACGGGTTGTGTCAGGTCACGGGCGGCCTCTCACCCAGGCCGCCCGTGTGCCTTGGCCCGATGAGCTTGCGTACCTGTCCGAGCAGGTGCCGGTGCGCGGCGGCCCGGCTATCAGTTGAGTTCGAGACCTGGATAGAGCGGATACTTGTCGAGCATCTCAGCGCTTGCCGACTTCACCCGATCCGCAACCCCACTGCCGAGCCGGTAGGTCGCCTGTGACGCCGCGCCCGCTTTGGTCGCGCCAGGTTGGGTATTGCTCAGCACGTCGACAATCAGGTCCGCAACACGGTCGAATTCGTCGTGGCCGAAGCCGCGGCTGGTCAGTGCCGGCGTACCAACTCGAACACCGGAGGTGTACCAGGCGCCGTTCGGATCGGCGGGCACCGAGTTGCGGTTGGTCACCACGCCGGCTTCAAGCAGCGCCGACTCGGCCTGCCTGCCGGTCAGTCCGAAGCCCGTCACATCGATCAGCACGATGTGATTGTCGGTGCCGCCGGTAACCAGTTTCGCGCCCCGCGTCAGCAGGCCTTCGGCAAGCGCCTGCGCATTGCTCGCGACGTTCTGTGCGTAAGCCTGGAACGTCGGCTGTCGCGCCTCGGCCAGCGCGACCGCCTTCGCCGCGATCATGTGCGATAGCGGACCGCCAAGCACCATCGGGCAGCCCCGATCCACCGACGGAGCGAACTCTTCGGTCGCCAACACCATCCCGCCACGTGGCCCGCGCAACGACTTGTGCGTGGTGGTGGTGACCACGTGGGCGTGCGGAACCGGATCCTCCGCACCGGTGAAGACCTTGCCGGCGACCAACCCGGCGAAGTGGGCCATGTCGACGAGCAAGGTGGCGCCCACTTCGTCGGCGATCTCCCGCATCTTCGCGAAGTCGACCCGGCGAGGGTATGCCGAGTAGCCGGCCACGAGGATCAGCGGACGGAACTCACGAGCCTTGCGGGCTACCAGGTCGTAGTCGAGCAGGCCGGTCACCGGGTCGGTGCCGTATTGCTGTTGGTGGAACATCTTGCCGCTGATGTTGGGGCGGAAGCCGTGCGTGAGGTGTCCGCCGGCATCCAGGGCCATGCCCAGCAGGCGCTGATTGCCTAGTTCGGCACGAACGGCCTCCCAGTCCGCGTCGGAGAGTTCGTTGACATTCTTGGCGCCGAGCCCCGACAACGCCGGCGCCTCCACTCGATGCGCGAGAATGGACCAGTAGGCCACCAGGTTGGCGTCGATGCCGGAATGCGGCTGCACATAGGCATAGTCCGCACCGAAGAGTTCCCTGGCATGTTCGGCGGCCACGGTCTCGACCGTGTCTACGTTTTGGCAGCCGGCATAGAAGCGGTGACCGATCGTGCCCTCGGCGTATTTGTCGCTGAACCATGAGCCCATCGCGAGCAGCACCGCTGGGGAGGCATAGTTCTCCGAGGCGATCAGCTTCAACGAGGCCCGCTGGTCGGCCAACTCTTGTCGGGTTGCCGCGGCGATCCGCGGTTCGATGGCCTCGATCACCTCGAGTGCCTGGTTGTAGGAGCTGCTGATCTTGGCGGCGGCGATCGCGTCGGTCATGGGACCAGGCTAGTGCATACCAAATGTTGGACACACATCTCGCTTCATGAGATCCATGGTTGTGGACCAGTTGTCCGCTCAGTGAGACTAGTTGCATGATTTCCGCTGCGACGCAGGCCCATCTCGTGATAAGGCGCCACGTCGACTACGGACGCACGCGCAGCATGATGTGTTGGCCCCGCTGACCGCATCACCCGCGCAGCACACGTCACCCTCTCGGCCCACTCGGCGTGAACGCGCGGCAGCCCTGAACCAGTCCCCCGGGCGCCGGTCGTTGGCCACAGCGATCATCGCGCCACAACGCAGCGCCACTCACGTAAGGAACCTAGGTGAACAACTCCCCCGCCGCCCCTGCTGCGCAGCGCGGATCCGTGCCGCCCCGACCGGGGCGGGCCAAACGCGGCGAAGGGCAGTGGGCGCTCGGCTATCGCGAACCGCTCAATGCCAACGAGCAGTTCAAGAAAGACGACGGGCCGCTCAATGTCCGCGCCCGGATCGAGAACATTTACGCGCACCGCGGCTTCGCGTCGATCGACCCTAATGATCTGCGGGGCCGGATGCGCTGGTGGGGTCTATACACCCAACGTGCGCCGGGCTTCGACGGCGGAAAGACCGCCACCGTGGAGCCGTGGGAGCTTGATGACGAATTCTTCATGATGCGGATTCGCACCGACGGCGCGATCCTCGGCACCGACCAGTTGCGCACTCTCGGTGAGGTGTCGACGACGTTTGCTCGCAACACCGCCGACGTCACCGACCGCAACAACATCCAACTGCACTGGGTGCGCATCGAGGATGTGCCGGCCATCTGGGCACGGCTCGAAGGGGTCGGCCTTGATACCCAGGAAGCCTGCGGCGACTCCCCCCGGCCGTTCCTTGGCTCGCCAGTCGCCGGCATCGCCAAAGACGAGATCATTGACGGCTCGTCAGCACTCGCCGAGATCAAACGCCGTTTCATCGGCGACCCGGAGTTCGCCAACTTGCCGCGGAAGTTCAAGACCGCGCTGACCGGCCATCCGAGTCACGATGTGGCCCCTGAAGTCAACGACGTTTCCTTCGTCGGCACCGTACACGCCGAGTTCGGCCCGGGATTCGACCTGTGGGTCGGCGGCGGGCTGTCGACAAACCCCATGCTGGCCCAGAAGCTGGGGGTCTGGATTCCCCTGACCGAGGTGGCCGACGCCTGGGAAGGAGTTGCCTCGATCTTTCGGGACTACGGCTATCGCCGGCTGCGCTCGCGCGCCCGGTTGAAGTTCCTGGTGGCCGACTGGGGTGTCGAGAGGTTCCGCGAGGTGCTGGAGAACGAGTACCTGAAACGGCGCCTGGTCGACTGCCCGTCGCCGCCTGTGCCGGCGCGCCAAGGCGACCACATCGGCGTGCACGAGCAGAAGGACGGCAAGTTCTACATCGGCGCGGCGCCGGTGGTTGGCCGGGTCAACGGTACGGTCCTGTCCGGGCTCGCCGACCTGGTGCGAGACTTCGGCGCGACCGGTGTCCGGCTGACTGCCTATCAGAAGCTGGTCGTGTTGGGCATCGCAGCAGCGGACGTCGACGCAGTGACCGCTCGTCTGGAAGAGATCGAGTTGACGGCGTATCCGTCGAACTGGCGCCGCAACACGATGGCCTGCACCGGCCTGGAATTCTGCAAGCTCGCCATTGTGGACACCAAGGACCGCGCGACGGCATTGGTCGCTGAGTTGGCGGAGCGGTTCCCGAGTCTCGATGTGCCGATCAGTATCAACGTGAACGGTTGCCCCAACGCCTGTGCCCGCACACAGGTCGCCGACATCGGACTCAAGGGCCAGCTGGTGTTGGACGCCGACGGCAAGCAGGTCGAAGGATTTCAGGTTCATCTCGGCGGTGGCCTCGCTCTCGGCGCCAACTTCGGTCGCAAGCTGCGTGCGCACAAGGTGACCAGCGCCGGCCTCGGCGACTATGTCGCGGCCGTCGTCTCGGCTTACCTCGCAGATCGAACCCTCGACGAGGCTTTCGCTACCTGGGTGGCCAGGGCCGATGAGGCCCACTTGCGAGGGGAGGCCGATGAGGCCCTCCTGCGAGGCGGAGCCGATGAGGCCCACTTGCGAGGCGGAGCCGATCGGGCCGCCCGACTCACCGAGACCGCGGCAACAGGAGCCTGACACGTGAGCGCACACACGGTTCCGTTTCACTGCCCCTACTGTGGGGATGAGCAGTTGCGCCCCCATCTTGCCGCGGACGGCACCTCGCCGCACGGCACTTGGGAGTGTCGGGCCTGTCAGCGCGCGTTCGCCCTGAAGATGCTGGGACTGCTTCGACCCGGCCTCACGCAGGACAAGCGATGAGCGCCACGACTGCGGCAGCCCGGCGCGCCAGGGGCACCCACACGGCGGATCGCACGCCCGAGGAACTCCGTGAGCTGGTCTCCCACGTCGGTGCCGAGTTAGAGCTGGCACCGGCCGAGAACATCATTGAGTGGGCGGTCGCGACCTTCGGGGAACGCTTCTGCGTCACGTCCTCGATGGGCGACGCCGTGCTGGCCCACCTGGCCTCGACCGTGGCGCCCGGCATCGACGTCGTTTTCCTCGACACCGGCTATCACTTCGCGGAAACCCTCGGGACCGCCGACGCGGTTGGCGCCACCATGCCGGTGACCTTGATCACGATCACCCCCGCCGACACGGTGGCCGAACAAGAGCGCACGCAC
>JBOFLH010000485.1:0-4557 GCA_051657765.1 Nocardioides sp.
GGAATTCCGGCGAAGCCGGACAGCAGCACCACCCCGAAGGACAGCCAGGGCGCACCCGCCATCCGCGCATGCCATCGCTCGCGCGTGGCCTGCCAGCGCGCGTCGGTCAACTTTCGTCGCATCCAAGAGCTCTCGGTGAAGCGCGCGGCGCCGACATACCAGACGACCTTGCCCAGCGTCTGGCCGATTCCCGAGGCCAGCGCCAGCCCGAACGCCGCGGCCGGGCCGATCTGGGTGGCCAATGCGGCGAGGTAGATCTCGATGTTGACCAGCGGCACGACGGCCGAGGCAACACCGAGCAGGAACGTGACCAGCGCCAGTTTCATGGGTAGGCGATCTGCGTCGGGTGTGCACGCTCGTTCATGCGCGCACGCTCTGCCGTTGCGGCACCGGCAGTCCGAGTTCGAGCAGCCACCGGGTCGAGATGATCTTCACCACCAGCAGCGCCAGCGCAAGGGCCAGACCCAGCGCCCACCAACCGGTCGCCAACAGCAGCACAGCGAACAGCGCGGAGTTCAGTGCCTTGCCAGGCACGGACCAATTCCACAGCCAGATTCGGCGGTCGACCACAAAGAAATAGTTGGGGCTGCGGATCGGCCAGGCGAGGAAGGCCAGCGACAGAAAACAGTCGACCACCATGAACTCCACCAGGTACACGCCCACCGGCACGGCCATCTCAGGTTGCAACCAAGCCAAACCGAGATAGAAGCCGGCCGCGTTCAGCCGGTCGGCGAGGATGTCGACGACGGCGCCGATGCGCGTCTCACAATCTCGCCAACGTGCGACCGCACCGTCGAGCACGTCCCCCAGCCAATAGACCGCCAACCCGAGGATCAGCAGCCGCAGATCATCGGCACGGACCGCACCGAGGCAGCACGCCAGCGATGTGACCGTCCGAATCCAGGTAACAATGGTGGCACTGGTCCAGAACCGCTCCGATCGCATGTTGGCGTCGTAGCCATCACCCGAGCTGCTCACTCGCCCATCCTCAGCGCACCTGCCCATGACCGATCACGACGTACTTCGTCGCGGTCATTTCCGGCAGGCCCATCGGCCCGCGAGCGTGCAGCTTCTGGGTGCTGATGCCGATCTCGGCGCCGAAACCGAACTCGCCGCCGTCGGTGAACCGGGTCGAGGCGTTCACCAACACGGCCGCCGAGTCGACCTCCGCGACAAACCGTCGGGCGGCGCCCTGGTCGTCGGTGACGATGGCGTCGGTATGGGCGCTGGAGAATCGGCGGATGTGATCGATCGCGGCGTCGATGTCAGGCACTACCCGAGCCGAGATCTCCATGGCCAGATACTCCGCCGCGTAGTCCTCGTCGGTGGCCGGCACCACGCCACCATAGGCGGCGAACGCCTCATCACCGTGAATGCGCACCCCCTGGGCCTGTAGCGCCCCGACAACCATAGGGAGGAAGGCATCGGCTGCCTCCGCATGAACCAGCAACGATTCGGCAGCGTTACACACGCTGGTGCGCTGGGTCTTCGAGTTCATCACAATGGCCAGCGCACGGTCGAGGTCGGCGGACTTGTCGACGTAGACATGGCAGTTGCCGACGCCGGTCTCGATCACCGGCACCGTCGACTCCTCGACCACACTGCGAATCAGGTTGGCGCCGCCACGCGGAATGAGTACGTCGACCAATCCGCGAGCTCGCATCAAGGTCTTCACGCTCTCGTGGGTGTCGCCAGGCACCAGCTGGACGATGTCGGGTTCGAGACCAACGGATGCGACGGCATCGCGTAGTGCGGCCACGATCGCGGTGTTGCTGGACCGGGCGCTCGAACTCCCCCGAAGCAACACCGCGTTGCCGCTCTTGAGGCAGATGCCGGCCGCGTCCGCGGTGACATTGGGGCGGGCTTCGTAGATGATCCCGACCACGCCGAATGGCACCCGAACCTGCCGCATCTCCAGACCGTTGGCCAATACCCCTCCGCGGACAACCTCACCGACGGGGTCGGGTAGCCCGGCTACCTCCCTCAGACCGTGTGCCATTCCGGCCAGCCGATCCTCAGTCAGCCGCAGCCGGTCGATGATGTTGGGCGGCGTGTTCGCCGCCTCGGCGCGGGCGATGTCTTCCTCGTTCGCCAGCAGAATCCTCGGTGTGCTGGCGATGAGCGCTTCGGCCATCGCCCGCAGAGCACGATCCTTGGTTGTTCGGGTGGCGAGCGCCAATCCGTAGCTGGCTTGTCGCGCCCGTCGCGCCGCCTCGAGTACCTGGTCACCGATCTTCTCGACGGCTCCCACCGATATGTGGTCAGCCATGACGTGCCTCGATCTGCTGGACCACCGCGGGCAGCACCGCGTGCAGGTCGCCGACCACCCCGAAGTCCACCAGGTCGAAGATGGGAGCTTCGGCGTCGCGGTTGATCGCAACGATCGTCTTGGAGGTTTGCATGCCGGCCCGATGTTGGATGGCACCAGAAATCCCGCTGGCCACATAGAGCTGCGGCGAGACCGTCTTGCCGGTCTGGCCGACCTGGAACGAGTGCGGTTGCCAGCCCGCGTCAACGGCGGCCCGCGACGCGCCGACGGCTCCGCCCAACGCGTCGGCCAAGGCTTCGACTGGAGCGAAGTCGCCTCCGGTGCCGCGTCCTCCGGACACCACAATCGCGGCATCGGTCAGCTCCGGGCGCTCGGTGGCCTGGCGCGGTTGTGACGCCAGAATTCGAGCGGCCTTGGCGCGCTCGGAAATGGTCGGGGTGAACGTCACGACCTCGGCGGCTACCACCGCGACCACCGGTTCGACGGCGTTGGGTTTGACGGTGATCACCGGCGTGCCGCGGGTGACCCGAGCGCGCACGGTGTAGCCACCCGCGAAGGCGCTCTGGGTGGTCAATGCACGCCCCTGGTCGTCGGCCTGGACATCGACGGCGTCGGTAATCACGCCCGAGTCGATCTTGATCGCCAGTCGTCCGGCGATCTCCTTTCCGTCGGCGGACGCGGCGATGAGCACCGCGCTCGGTGCGGACCGCACGAAGAGTTGTTCGAGCACCTCGGCGTGCGGTGCGACCAGGTATGCCTGCACCACCGTGTCGTCGACCACGTAGACGGTAGCCGCGCCGTACTGGCTTAGCGTCCGGGTGGCCGCGGGAGCGGCGGCGGCCGGCCCGATGAACACCGCGCTTGGCGTGCCGAGGCGACCGGCCAACGTCAGCAGTTCAAGAGTGGGCTTCTTCACCACCCCGGCGGCGTGATCGACGAGTACCAACACCTCAGCCATGCATAGCTCCCTGGATGAACACTTCACGACAATCTGTCACAACGAACCTGCCTTACACCGAACCCGCGCTAGCGAACCCTGCGCTAAACCAACTTGAGCCAACCAGACCTCCGCTAGACGAACTTGCGGGCAGCCAGAAACTCGGTCAGCGCGGCAGCCCCCGACCCGTCGGAGTCGACCACGACCTCACCTGCGGAGCGAGGGGGCCGCTGACTCACGTCGACAACCGCCGTCCAGGCCGCGGCGGCGCCGGTCTGGTGCGGCGCCAAACCCAGGTCCGCCAGACTGAGCGTAGCCACCGGCTTCTTCTTCGCCGCCATGATGCCCTTGAACGACGGATAGCGAACCTCACCCGATTGGTCGGTCACCGAGACCACCACCGGCATGGTTGCGCCGACCACCTGGGTGGCCGAGTCCCCGTCACGCCTGATCCGCACCTCGGCGCCTTGGGTCTCGACGACGGCGGCGAACGTCAGCTGCGGCCACCCGAGCCGTTCGGCCAGCATCGCCGGCACGACGCTCATCGACGCGTCGGTTGACGCCATGCCACAGATAACCATGTCCACCGGTCCTCGATCGGTGGCACCATCGGCCGCAGGCACCCCGTCCGCGGCAATTGCGCCCACCGCGGCGCCGAGCACCAGCGAGGTGGCCGCGGCATCGGATCCGGCGATCGCGTCGTCCAGGATGTGCACCCCTTCGTCGGCACCCATCTGCAGGGACTTGCGGATCGCGTCGGCGGCCTTCTCCGGGCCCACCGTCAGCGCGATCACCGTCACCTCCCCCGCCGCGCGAGCTTCCTTGATCCGAAGCGCCTGCTCCACCGCATACTCGTCGAGTTCGGACAACACCCCGTCGACACCGGCTCGGTCGACGGTGAAGTCGTCGCGGAACCGACGATCTCCGGCGGCGTCTGGCACGTGCTTCACACAGACCACGATGTTCATGGTGCAGAGGCTACCCGCCGACGAAGTCGGCCCTGCCTACTTGCCGACGAAGTCGGCCCTGCCTACCCGCCGACGAAGTCGGCTCTGTCTACTTGCCGACGAAGTCGGCCTTACCGGGGCCGTTGTCTAGGAAGGAGCGCATGCCGATCCTCCTGTCGTGGGTCGCGAACAGGGCCGAGAACAGGGTCCGCTCTATCTCCAGGCCGGTGTCCAGGTCCACTTCGGCGCCTCGATCTATCGCTTCCTTCGCCGCGCGAACCGCGTACGACGCGGCGCCGGCGAAGCCCTTGGCCCAGGCCATCGCGTCGGCGTACACCTGCTCGGGAGCACACACCCGGTCGACCAGCCCCCAGGCCAGCGCTTCGTCAGCGGGCACGAATCGG
>JBOFLH010000486.1:0-3694 GCA_051657765.1 Nocardioides sp.
CGCCCTCGGCTGGGCCAACGTAAGGGCGCTTCCCCGACTGTCCGTGGCCGGGTTACACCAACCGAGTACGCGGCCTTGAAGACACTCGAATCGCAGACCGGCCGCACCCAAAGCGACCTAGTCCGCGAAGCGGTGCATCAGCTCCTGGTCGATCACAAACTAGTGAGCTGACTTCGGCTCTTCAGGGCCTTCCGTAGAGGTCTGCCCGCAAGGCGCTGACCTGGATGTTCACTCTGCACAGCCCAGACTCGGGCACAGCTCAGGCGCAACTGCGCGTTAAGTGCAGTCCGGCCTAGCTTGTCGGTGGTGGCTGCGATCTCGATGGTGGGAGTTGTTCGACAATCCAGGCGGCGAATGTGGCGGTGGTAGCGCCGATGAGTGCGATGCCGATAAACATCACGGCGCCTGCCAGGAATCGTCCCGTCGTGGTGACCGGAAAAGTGTCTCCGTAGCCGACCGTTGTGACAGTCGTTGTGGCCCACCAGAGGGCGTCGCCAATGGTCACTATGTTCGCCCCGGGGGCATCCTGCTCGGCGTCCAGCATGGCGATTGCACCAAGGCCGATGGTGCCGAGCGCAGCGCCAGCTACATACGTGGAGACCTTGACGACAAGAGAGCGAGCGGCGCGGTTCAAGATCCGTGCGAGGGCGACAAGTCGAACCAGCCGGAAGCTCCGAAGAAGGGGTATGGCGATGAGGGCCACGTCGTACCAGTGGCGCACAACATATCGGAGCCGGTCTTCCGCAAGCACTATCCGGACCGTGAAGTCGAGCGCGAATGCGATCCAGGTGGTCCAGGTAAGAACTGTCAGGAACCCGAGGAGGTCCGGATTGAGACGAGGATCGAGAACGGGCCACGCGTAGGCGACCAAGAACGCAACCGCCAGTAGGAGCAAAGGGATTTCGGAGCGGTGTTCCCAACGTTCGACGCGTGTCATGACCTTTGGTGCCAAACTGTCTACTCCCGCCACGCCAGATCCTCATCGCCGTCGGAGGAGAGGAGAGTTGCAAACTTTGGGCGGCGCACCCGACTCGTCGGTGGCTTGCGATGATGACCTTTCGTAAAGCCGATGACATCGTCTACGGTTTCCGCGATGAACCTGGCCCGACCTGAGATTGCTGGGTCGCCATGCGGTAGCAGATCGATTATTGCCGGCATCACATCAGTCAAAGACAGTGTGATGTAGTCCATTCTCGATGGGGTAAGTGCGCGGCTGAGGTCCACAACACGTGTGAGTTCTCGCACCTGCGCAAGAACTTCCTCCAGCATGTCTACCATCGGGCGTTGTCTTGTCTTCGCCGGCGCCACGTTGCCTCTGCTCGCTAGCGCCTCCTTGGTAGAACGTTCAAGTTGTGGCCAAAAGGCTTCGAACCGCTGCCTGGCAGTGTCGGGGGGCACGCCTAGCTGGTCGGCGAGCGTCTCTACGAGACGCAGGACGCCTTGCTCGTCCAATTTCCGAGCCTGAAACTGCGCTAATGGACCTGTGAGTTGCGTCGGTCCACTGAGGTCAACCAGTAGCGGCACCACACGTGAAGCTGAGTCGGCTATCGACTTGCTAATCGCTCCTGATTCGTAGTTCAACCAAGCGGAACCCTGGTTCTCATCAGTGACAATGATCACGCCGAACGAACAGTTCGCCAAAGTCGTGTGAATCTCTTCTAGCCCACGAGCGCCAGAAGCGATATCGAGGTCAGACATCCAGGGGTCGACTCGGTCGAACAAGGACGGAAGCCACTCCCTTACTGCCGTCGCAACCACTTTCGATAGATCGCCGGACCAACTGATGAACACCCGAAGTTTCTCGCCTGACACAACCGCAGACACTATCGGCATCTGCTCCACTCTCGGGTCCAAACCCGGCAAGTGCACCGGCGCTTGCCCTGAATTCGCACAGCTGACCTGCCGGGCAGGCTTACAGCGCGTCCGGCGTCGCGTGGTGCGGAAGACTAGCTACCGCAGCGAGCGTTGCGTCGTCGTGGCGTGCGGCGACGCTGGTGAATGAGATCCGCATCGCCTGGTCCTACTCGGGAATGGTGAAGCGGTAGGCGAAGGTCATCATGTCGCCGGCGATGACGGCGAGCATGACCTCGCGGGGTGTCCCGGTTGCGTCGTAGGTGGTGCGGATGAGGTCGATGACCGGTGTTCCGGCCGGTAGCTCGAGTTCGGCGCTCTCGGGGCCGTTCGGCATCCTGACCGACATCTCCTCGTTGATCTCCTGGAGGTCGTAGCCGGCCTCCTCCAGGCGGGCGAACCCTCCGCCTGGCCCGGTGTCTTCCTGCTGGATCAGAGTGCCGCGCACCACATCGAGCTCGTAGTAGGAATCGGCGAGCTGATTGGGCCGGCCGTCGACGATGGTCGTACGCCGGCGTACCCACACGGGAGTTCCGGGCTCTACTCGGAGCCGTTCGGCGACGAGGTCCGGCGCGGGCACCTCCTCCAACTCGCGGACCACCTGGGTCGCTGTGTGGCCCTGGGCGGCGGCCTCTGCGGTGAGGATCGCTTGACTTCCGCGCCAGCGTCGTTTCGAGTATTGCTCGATCCCGTGCCGTCGGGTGGCGGGCTTCTCCCGGACGAAGCTGCCCTTCCCCTGCCGGGTGACGATCAAGCCTTGTTGCCGTAGCAACTCGACGCCCCTGCGGACCACAGCCAGGCTGCACCGGTGCGTCTCGGCGAGTTCGTCGAGTGTCGGCAGCTTCTCGCCAGGAGCCAGCGCGTGGGATTCGATCTGCCCGCGGATCTCATCGGCGACGCGGACCTGTAGCGGCCGGGCGTCGGTCAGGTTGGGTGGCACTTGTCGACGATAGCTGCGTTCCTCGCGACCTCACTGCCGGACTCAACGGACCAACCTCGGCAGTTCCTGGACAATGCCGTTGAGCTCGGGCTCGTTGACACGAATCCGATCAATCACCTTGAGTGGATGGGGCAACAGTCGACCGACGGTGTCGAACGCAACGTCGTCATCAACCCTGGGGTGATGTGCTGCATTGGTCGATATGAGCCACTGGCGTCCACTCCGGTTTGGCGCTGGCTCGCCGCGCTGAGGGAACGTCAGCTACGGCGCGATGAGCGCCTTTCGTCTGCTTTCGATCGGACCCGAAGGAGGTTCCTGCACCGAGTAGCCCAGCTCTTCCAGGACCCG
Organism: Nocardioides sp.; assembly: GCA_051657765.1. Classification (GTDB taxonomy): domain Bacteria; phylum Actinomycetota; class Actinomycetes; order Propionibacteriales; family Nocardioidaceae; genus Nocardioides. The sequence continues at coordinate 3,140 of JBOFLH010000486.1, forward strand.
GACAGCCTCGTCCGGCGAGTCACGGACGCTTACCCGGATCTGGCGTCGACGCCAATCCTCGCGTCCTCGATCGATGACCGCCTGATAGCCGGCAACCGCGTCGACTCCGAACTCGACAATCAGGAACTGGAGGACATCCTCGATACAGGGCCGCATGCGGGGGCCGCCGAGTGGGAAGTGGAGGTTCGACAGACGCGGGTAGGCCCGTCCTGTGATGTTGCCGGCGACCACGTCGGCGCGGCTCCTCTGTCTGGTACGCCGCGTACTTCTGAACAACAGGTAGACGGACTCGTCGCGGTGTCCGTGAACATGAAGGTGCGCGGCGGGAAGATCGCTCTGGATCGAGTCGAACTCGTACCTGAGCAGAGGCTCCGTGAAGCCATCGGGCACCACTTTCCAGCTGGACCTCCTGACTGCCAAGTACGTCGCCTTGTGGTCCCAAGTGCATCGGAAGGTCACTTCCAGGTCGATCGCCGACGTGTTGTCGATGGTCAGCTTGACCGGCTTCTGATCGCTCGGCCGAACAACGATCCGGGTCTGCCTGCTGTCTGATCG
>JBOFLH010000487.1:0-2382 GCA_051657765.1 Nocardioides sp.
CAACAAAGACCGCCTCATGCACCGCCTCGGCCGCATCCCACCCACCGAAGCAGAAGCCCACTACTATGCACAGAACGTGACCGATCAACCGGTCGGATCACAGAACCCCGAGGGTGTATGAAACCCGGGATGGTTCACCAGCGTCGAGCCCTATGAGCCACTTGCCGAGATGACGATCGCCTGGGTGCCACACGTGGCACCGTCTTGGGACCTGGTAACCCAGTTCGCCGATGACCGGATTTATGGGCGGTTCACCGTGGAGCCGGCACCCTACGTGCAGCTCCAGGTGCTGTGGTGGGATGCGTTCGCGGCGAGCACGCGGGAGTGGCCTTTGGCTAGGGGGAGGGTGTGAGTGGCTACTCCGTGCGTTCCTGTCGCCTGCCGAGGAGCCGTTCTACAGATGCTTCGACGCCGATCTCTGCATGAAAGTTGAACAAAACTGCTGCAAGCAGCTCGGTGGTGTGCTTGGCTATACGTAACGACTGCTGAGAGTAAGTCTCGGACCTTCCGCACTGCACGGTGGCTGTCCGACAATCAACAAGAAAGGCCGCTCGTAGTGCTCCCCCCCACCTCGCTACTTGACGCTGCCTACTATGCGACGACAATGGTGTGGATAGTGGCAACGGACTCCGCTGGACAACGACATACAACTCCTGCGACACACGGTCCGGGCGTGGTGAGCCGACACGGCATGCGTCACGCTGAGGACAGTGACTTGATCAACGACGAGCACACCTCGGACGGCCTCGATTCCACCCTCAAAGGTCATCTCCAGCCATCAGGCCTACTCAATGACGAGTTACTACGCGCGTTGCGAGGACCTCAGGCGCGCGTCGAGTTGTCGTCCGATGAGCGATTAGCAGTCAGGCTAACATCCGGGCGCCCTCTCAAGGAGCTATTCGAGATTGAAGCCGATCTTCATAAGGCTCACGAACGCCAACCTCGCCCTTTTCGTTTAATGCATCCTCACTGCCTTGCTCGCGCCGATCACAACGCGGGCGACGAGTTGGTCGGATAGGACTATAGGCATTGATGACCAATAGATCAGCATGCGATCTGTCACTCATGCAGAGCCCCATCCTCCTAATAGTGGGCGCAGGGGGGCAGCAGAAGTTGACCCACTATCGACACATTGCTGCACGCGGCTATCGAATAGTTGTCTGCCTCGATAAGGCTAGGACCAGAATACCCACTGATTGGGCAACGTGGGTGGTTGATATTCCGGGCCTAGACGAACATCTAACGGATGCCGAGACAGCCATTAGGTGCATAGACGGGCTTCCCTGCATTGTGAACGGTGTACTCACTTTGTGGGAAGACTGCGCGCCACTAACTGCCCTGATCTCAGAGTTGCTCCACCTGCCAGGAAATTTGTCAAAAGGCAGCAGTATCGCGAAAAGCAAGGCCCACACCGCTCAAGCCCTATGGAATCACGGTCTCGCTCCACGTGTATGGATGTGTCCCGATGAGACAGCCCTGGAACAAGCCTTCAATGAGTGCGAGCCGCCGGCCCTCCTAAAACTCGAGTATGGCTCATCAGCTGCTGCTGTGTCTCGAGTGGAAGATCGCGAAGCACTCCTGACGACCTGGCGGGCCATACGCGCCATGCTAAGTAAAGAGACAGACTGTCCAGGAATAGGACTAGGATTTGGAAACAATCTAGTTCTTAGCGAGTTGTGTATAGGTCCAGAGTTTGACGTCGACCTGGTTCGATACCAGGGCAAAACCGTTGCCGAGTTCGTCACACTAAATTCGCCCACAATAGGAGATTCGCTGGCTGAAATAGGTGCTGTAATGCCGGCACCTATCGACGAAAGCACAGGAGCACTCCTTTGCAAAGCAGCGACCCAAGCATGTGACATCATTGGCCTTACCACGGGACCAATAAACGTTGAGTTGATCTTGACCGAGGATGGGCCAAGAGTCATCGATGTAAATGGCCGAATGGGAGGCTTCTATATTAGGGCATGGATCAACGAAATTTGGGGTTACGACCTTCTCGATGCAGCAATCGACTGCGCGTTAGGAAGAGAACCGCCGCGTGCTATAGGCGAGATGGGCAAAGGGGCGATAGTCGGCATGATGCTGCGACCGAGTGAGGAATCTGCCTGGCGTGGACGGACGGACGGATTAGAAATAGATTCGATTCAGTTTGAGGAGAATCTTGAGCCTCACGCCTTCGTAAACGAGCCGTGGAGCAACGTCTACGTACATGGCGCGACTACCGGCCAAGCTGCTAAGCAGCTGCTGGATGAGCTGGGGCGAGTAGGCATTGAGCTCGATGCCGAACTTGTCACTTGGTTCAACAATCTTCAAGCCGTGTCTTGCGAGGAGTCGAGTGAAACACGCAATTGACTTTTTCATATCATATGACACAGATGA
>JBOFLH010000488.1:0-6473 GCA_051657765.1 Nocardioides sp.
GAACCGGTCAATGTTCTTGGCGAACGCCTGACACGACTGACAGTCCCGGGTGATCGCCCGATACACCTTCGTGTCGCCGGTATTCGTCGCCTCAGTGCCTGCCTTAATCCAGAGCCGGATGAATTCCTCGGCGGTCTTCACCTGCCGGATATCCCGTATCGGATCCGGGGTCGGCGACGGCGGGGTCGGCAGCGGGGTCGGGGTCGGCCATGCCGCCGACTCCGGCGAGTCATCCGAACACCCCGCCACCCCGAACACCAGCACCGCGAACAAGGCCACCAGCCGAGCCGATCTCAGCCGACCCGATCTGCTGCCGCCTACACCGCTACCGCGCCGCAGGAATATTCCCCCTCCGAGAAGATGTCCCAGGAACCCCTGCCGGCCCACCACGCTAGCGAAAGTCCGCACTGCCCGAAACCGCCGAACTTCAACCTGTGGAAAACCATCCGCGCGCACCCGCGCTTTGTGACGCCTCGCCGGGATTTTGTGACGCGTCGGCGGGATTCTGTGACGCCTCGGCGGATTCCGGGGCCGACTTCCGGGCAGGGTTCGGTCGGCGGATTTCGGGGTGATGGGGGCAAGGTGAGAGACTCGACATACCGCGCGCCCCGCGCCTCCGCACGCCAGGTCGACCGCGACCGTGGCAACCCTTCACGAAAGCTGTGCCGACGCATGCCCGAGTCATCCTCACCGGTCACCCCGCATCAGGCGGTCACTCGCAACGACCTGCGCAATGTCGCGATCGTCGCGCACGTCGACCACGGCAAGACCACGTTGGTCGACGCGATGTTGCACCAAGCCGGCGCGTTTACCGAACACCAGGCCGAGGGCGTGGCCGAGCGGGTGATGGACTCCGGCGACCTGGAACGCGAGAAGGGCATCACCATTCTCGCCAAGAACACCGCGGTGCGGTACGCCGGCAAGGCCGCTATCGACGTCACCGGCGGACCCGTGACCGTGAACATCATCGACACCCCGGGCCACGCCGACTTCGGGGGCGAGGTCGAACGCGGGCTATCCATGGTCGACGGCATCGTGTTGCTGGTCGACGCGTCCGAAGGCCCGCTTCCGCAGACCCGGTTCGTGCTGCGCAAGGCACTCAACGCGGACATGCCCGTTGTGCTCGTGGTGAACAAAGTCGATCGCCCGGATGCGCGCATCGCCGAGGTGGTCGACGAAACCTACGAACTGTTCCTGGACCTGCTCGACGAGTCCCATAGTCAAGACGCCCTCGACTTTCCGGTGGTCTACGCCTCGGCGAAGGCCGGCATGGCCAGTCTCACGGTCCCCGAAAACGGCGGGTTGCCGGACTCCGAAGACCTCGAAGCCCTGTTCAGGACCATCCTGGAGACGATCCCGGCGCCGGTGCACACCGCGGGCGCCCCGCTCCAGGCTCATGTCACCAACCTTGACGCGTCACCGTTTCTGGGCCGGCTGGCCCTGGTCCGCGTTCACCAAGGCACCCTGCGCAAAGGGCAGAACGTCGCGTGGATGCAACGTGACGGCACCGTCAAGAACGTCAAGATCACCGAGCTTCTCATCACCGAAGCGCTGGAGCGGGTGCCGGCCGCGGAGGTCGGCGCGGGAGACATCGCCGCTATTGCCGGTATCGGCGACATCATGATCGGTGAAACACTGGCCGATCCGGACAATCCGATCGCGCTGCCGCTGATCACAGTCGACGAGCCGGCGATCTCGATGACCATCGGTACCAACACGTCACCGCTGGTAGGCCGCGTCAAGGGCGCCAAGGTCACCGCACGACTGGTCAAGGACCGGCTCGATCGTGAACTGATCGGCAACGTGTCCTTGAAGGTGCTCCCGACCGAACGACCCGACGCCTGGGAGGTCCAGGGGCGAGGTGAGCTGGCGCTGGCCATCCTGGTCGAGCAAATGCGCCGCGAAGGTTTCGAACTGACCGTCGGCAAACCGCAGGTGGTTACCCAGGAGATCGACGGGAAGGTGCACGAGCCGGTCGAACGATTGACCATCGACGCACCCGATGAGCACCTCGGCACCATCACCGAACTGCTCGCCGCGCGGAAGGGCCGCATGGAGCAGCTGACCAACCACGGCACCGGGTGGGTGCGCATGGAGTTTCTGGTGCCGGCCCGTGGCCTGATCGGTTTCCGGACGGAATTCCTCACCGAGACCCGCGGCACCGGTATCGCGCACCACGTGTTCGAGAAGTATGAACCCTGGGCCGGCGAGATCCGGTCGCGCGGCTCAGGGTCCCTGGTCGCCGATCGAGCCGGCGCCGCGACGGCCTACGCGATGACCAATCTGCAAGAGCGCGGCGTGATGTTCGTGGAGCCCACCACCGAGGTCTACGAGGGCATGATCGTGGGCGAAAACTCTCGTGCCGACGACATGGACGTCAACATCACCAAGGAAAAGCAACAGACAAATATCCGGTCGGCCACCTCGGACAACTTCGAAAAGCTCATCCCGCCGCGCAAGCTCAGCCTGGAGCAAAGCCTTGAGTTCTGCCGCGAGGACGAATGCGTTGAGGTGACGCCGCAGACCGTGCGGATCCGCAAGGTCGTCCTCGACGCTCATGAGCGAGCCAAACTGTCCTCCCGAGCGAGGAAGGCGAGCAAGGGCTGACGGCCACGGCCGTGCCCTAGCCTAGGCGGGGTGCACCCAGACCGGCTGTCCGTCGACCTCTCGCGGCTCCTGATCGCATTCACGATCGAGGTCGACAACGAAGTCGAACACCGGATGGCACGAGCCGTTCCGGAGCCGCCGTTCCGGATCTCATTGGTGATGTGGGCCAACTTCTTGCGACTTGTCGGCGACGGTGGCGCCGTCGCCGACCTTCCGGATTGGTGCGGCCTGCCGAAGCCGCGTGTGCTCTCAACACTGGGGGGCATGGAGCGCTGGCGTTATGTGTACGTCGCGCCGCCACCCGCGGCGGCTCCACCGCCGTCGAAGCGCGAGGGCTATGGCAGCGCTCGCGCGTTGCGGCCCGAGTGGATCGTCCGGCCCACCGCGACCGGGGCCGCGGCACGGGAGATCTGGCCGGCGGTCTTGGCCGATGTAACGGAACGTTGGCGGGCACGGTTCGGGGAGCGGGAAGTGGGCGACCTGAGAGATGCCTGCCTCTCGATAGCCGACGTCCCGGCACACGAGTACCTTCCTGTTGTTACGGGTACCGGTGGCCTGGTCTCCGAGCTCGCCGCCGGCCGGCCCTCCCTGGAAGGGTCCACGCCGTTTCCGTTGAGCGCGCTCCTCGCCGGAGTCCTTCTTGCCTACACCGTCGAGTTCGAGCAGGCGGCGCCGCTTTCACTCCCTCTCACCGAGAACGTGGTGCGCGTGCTCAGCGCCAGTGGCACGGATGTGCGTGAGTTGCCTGCCGCCTCTCGGATCTCGCCGGAGGCCGTCACGATGTCGCTCAACTACCTCCGCAGAAAGGGGTATGTCGAGCGCTCAGGGATGGTGCGCCTCACCGACACCGGGGTGGCCGCCTACGAGGAGTCGCGGGCAGCTCTCGCGCGGGTCGAGCAGTCCTGGGAACGACGTGGCGGGACCGAGCGGCTGCGGGCGGCGACCCGTGCGGTACTCCAGCAGCGCGACGGCATGCGTAGCCGCCTCGGGCTGGGCTTGGTGCCCTATCCGGACGGTTGGCGCGCCGAGCGCAGGTATCTGCCTCGGACCGAGGCGGTGCTTGCCGACCCGTGCGCGGGTCTCCCTCGCCACCCGGTCGTGCTTCCTCGGGGAGGCTGGCCAGACGGCAGCTGACCTTGCGTCCGCCGCGCGAGGCCCAAGGCGACCGAAACGCCCACGATCGTCCGATTCGGCGGTACCCGGCGCGCAGAGTGATTACAACGTCGCGGCGATCGGTCACAATGTGGCCGTGGGACTCCTTCATCCTGACGACCTGTCAGCGTGGCGGCGAGCCCGAGGAGCTCGGCCGGCCCTCGGCCGACTCGCCGTCGGGCTGCGTGAGCTGACCCACGACCCGCGGTTCGAGCTCTTCATCGGCGGCTCGGTGCCGACGCTCCTGGTCGCGCTCGAATCGACCTCGGTGGCCAACCGCACCGCCGTGTTGCCACCCCTTCGGCACGTGGACATGACCAAGGTTGCCATCTTGGCCCCGTTCGGCGCCGGCCCGGTGCTGCCGCAACACCCCTGGGACACCAAGATTCTCTTCCCGGAGGAACTGCCGCGGTACTTCGATCGAATGAACGCGGTGTTGGCCACGAGCAATCACACCGACGTCGGGGCGTCGGCGTACGACTTCAGCCAGGCAGTCAACTGCCCGTTTTACCTGGTGCAGTCGACCTTGATCACATCGCATAGTCCCCCGGTGCCGTCCGGCGCGACCTTGCTGGGCTGGTCTGACGCCGACATTGCGTTCTGGCGCGACGGCAGCACCCACGCCGCGTCGGCGACCAACACCGTTGTGGGTTCCCAATTGCTCTGGGCAGCGGCCCAGGACCGCATCGACGAACCGAACAAGGCTGCCCCGACGACGTACCTCGGCCAACTCCAGGAGACCGCGCTCGGCGCGAAGCCGATGGCGAAGGCCGCCGAGGATTTCTGCCTTGCCTACGACGCGGTCTACCGTCCGCACCCGGCCGAGACCGACCGTCGGGCTCGGTCGGTCCATGAACGGTTTGTGCGGGTGGGGATTGCGCTCGACCAGAGCCGGACCCCGTTGCGAACCTTCGACGGGCCGGTGGTCAGCCCCTACTCCAGCGGAGTTCTCGAGGCGGCGGCCCGTGGCCTGCCTGCCTGGGTCGACTTCCCGCAGCCGCCGGAATGGCTCTGCGAGGTATGGGAGCGCTACGCGATGGTCACCTATGGTGAAACCACACCGACCCCGTCACCGGTCATCACGAATTTCGAACCGGCCTATGCCATCGGGATCACGATCGACCGGCACTTGTAGCAATCAGCGCCCAACCCGCGCATCCGCCAGTGCGATCACCTCCCCGGCTCGACCAGCCACCGACCGAGTAGGGTGCTGTCGGCCTCCAGCAGCAGGCGCAGCTTCAGCGTGCGGTCGACGGACTCCCCAGCCAGGAGCGACGGGCGGGTACCGCCGAGCAGTCGCGGCACCCAGGTCAGGCAGATCTCGTCGAGCAGGCCGGCCGCCAGGAAGTCTCGAAGAAGCCGTGGTCCGCCCTCACAGAGCAGGCTGGTCCAGCCGCGATCAAGAAGGGCGGACCGCAGCAGCCCGAGGTCGACGGACCCCTCGCCGAGGACCCACACGGACTCCGCGCCGAGAACCTCCCGGGCCTGCCCGAGATGTTCGGCGGCGGCCCGGGTGGCGAGTACGACGCCTCCCGAAGGGGCTGCCCGCAACGTATCCGGGACGGCACCACTCCCGCTGACCACCACGATCGGCCGATCGATGGGCCGATAGCGCTCGGCCCGTGCGGTCCCCGCGCCGACCACGATGGCGTCTGCCTGACCACGCAACAGCGCGAAAACCGCGCCGTCGGCCGCGTTGTTGATCGACCCGCTACCGCCATCCGCGCCCGCGGCGGCGCCGTCGATCGTGGTGACCATGTTCGCCCGGAACCAGGGCAGAGCCGGCACCCGGTAAAGCGCCGCCAGATCCTGTTGATCCACACCGTCGGGCGCGAGCAGCACTCGGAAGTCAGGCGCCATCGGGCAGTTCCCACCGCATCACCCAATACTGCACACCGAAAGGATCATCCGAATAGTCGACCGTGCAGTGGTGAGAGTCGGTCAGCACGTCCTCGCCAAGCGACCTGAGTGCCTCGACGTCTGCCAACAACTCAGCCGCGAGCGCCTCGTCGAGGCCCCGGAGAGCACCGATATCCGGTTCTCGCAGAGCGGCCTCCACTCGGGCGTCGAAGGCAGTCGCACGCGAGTCGAGGAAGCCGGGCGCCCGCTCCGTGCGACACGCACTGCCGTTGGCGATCGCCAACACCGACGACCGACGGCCGGGCCGGGCCGCGTCGTCGCCCGGTGCCGAGAGGTCCGACCAGGTCCCGGCCGTCCGGCCATACTTGGCTAACAGCTCCTCGGCGAGCCGGAGCTGCTGCCCGGTGCAGTACACCGCGATCTCCCCCGCCGGGCCGGCCCCTTCGTCCAACCAGGCCATCGCCGCCGCGACCGCCTTCCGCAACCGAGCCACCGGGTCGGTGAAGCTGGCGTACTCCAGGCACAAGGCCAGCGGTCCCGGGATCAGCGCCACTCGGCGCGCCGCGCTCATTGCAAACCCCGAATCGCGCGCATGGGTGGCCGACGACCCATGATCGTGTTGACCATGTCGACCACCTGTCGGGTCTCGACGACCTGGTGCACCCGAAACACCCGGGCACCGGCCGCGGCACACACCGCGGTCGCGGCCAGGGTGCCGTTGAGCCGCTCCCCCACCGGAAGGTCGAGGCTCTCGCCCACGAAGTCCTTATTGGACAACGACACCAGCACCGGCCACCCGGTCGCGGTCATCTCGTCCAGTCGGCGGGTGACCTCCAAGGAGTGGAAGGTGTTCT
>JBOFLH010000489.1:0-16285 GCA_051657765.1 Nocardioides sp.
GCTACGGATCAGAGAGCGAACGCCGCCAAGCCCTGCCAGCATGGCTGCACGAGTACAACCACCACCGACCCCACACCGCCTGCGGGAACCGCCCACCCATCACCCGCCTGACCAACCTGTCCGGTCAGTACAGCTAGCGATAGCGAGCCCGTCTCCGTCGAGATCGCCGAAGTACCACAGGTGCAGGGGTTGGGGATCGAGTTGGACGACGCCTTCAATGGCCTTGGGCAGCTGGTTTCCCGATCCGAACCCCACGGCCAGCGCGAGTTGACCGACGGCCGCTCGTTCGCGGGCGAGGCGGAGCACGCTGGCGTACGTTGCGTGGTTCTCGACGATGAGCAGGTGCGGTTCGGTTCCGGGGCTTCCGGTGTGCTGGGCGGTCAGCGGCAGCGGTGCCCGGTAGCAGCGCAACAGCTCGAGGGTGAGGGCTTCAGTGGTGAACAGCTTGGTGCGCGCCAGCGCATCGAGGCGCTTCTCGTTCCCGAACAGTTCGACGCTGCGTTCTCGGTGCGGCACGAGGGGGCGGCTGGTGCCGTCGTTGCGGAGGAACTCATCGACGGCCGCGAGGACGTCGTGCTCGGCTTGAGTGATGGCCATAGCGGCCGCATCCGCGAGTTCGGGACGCCAAACCCGGACCGGTGGCGGCTCGCGGCGTGCCCGTGGCGCGGATGGGCGCGCCACCCACTGCGGCAACGCCGGAGCGACATGCGTTTCGTAGAGGCGCCGCGACTTGGGCAGAACGATGGTGCCGGCGTGGTGGAGGGTGTCGACGGCGGCGGCGAGCCGGGTGCGGGAGTCGTTGCTGGTGGCGCCGGTCGGGTCGTGTTCGGCGAACGCGCGCCGCAAGACAGTGAGCGGTACCCGCCGGACCCGGTGTCCGGCGATGGCGTCGGCGAGTGCGTCGATGAGCGGGTCGGCAGTGGCCGGGGCACGCCTGTCGGGATTTTCGGCGGCGGTCATGACGCGGCCGCCGTCCGGTCGCCGGTCTGGCGGTCGTCGGGCGCGGGCTCCTGGCCGGAGCCGGCCTTACCGAGCTTTCCGGTCCCGGCATCGTCGCCGGGCTCGTCGTCGCTGGCGTTGTGGGGGATGTCGGGTACGGGTGCGGTGGGCCGGGCAACGGTGACGCCGGCCACCTCTCCGACCCGGCCGGCGCTTTTCTCGAGCTGCACGTGCCCGTCGGAGGTGCCAACCGGTTTGCGGTTGCGGAGCCGGATGAGCCGTCGGAACTGGAGTAGGGCGCCCATGTCTTCGAGGCCGGTGGCGTAGACGAGGTGGACGCGTTGGGCCTTCGCGACCGCGAGCTGCAGCGCGACGAGCTGGGCGGTGGAGGCTTGGCCGAAAGGGTTGTCGAGCATGAGGGTGCCAGTGGCGCCGCCGGAGCGACCTTGCTGGCGCATCCGGGCGAACGCACAGAACAGCAGGACGCAGGTGGTGAGCCTTTCTCCGTCGCTGAACCGGGCGACGTCGACGACGGGAACACGCTGTTCGAGCATGTGCTCGTTCGGTTTGAGGACGTTGACTCGGAACCCCTTCACGCCGACGGCGGCGTGAACGCCGCGGCGCAGGATCTGCTGCCCGGACGGCAGGCTCTTGGTCTCGCCGTGCGCGGAGTCGAGCATCGCGAGTAGCTCTTGGGTGACGCGGCTGTGGAGCTCCTCGTCGCTCGGGTTGTGGAGCCGCAGGCTGATGAACTGGTGGCCCGAGAGCTCACCGAGACCGGCGGGCAGCTTGCTGGCCCGGGCCGCTGACTGCAGAGCGGAGAGCAACTCGTTGACGTGGCTGGCGACCAGGCTGGAGATCCGCCGCTCGTCCTCACCGATCTGGGCGAGGAGATCGACGACGTGGGCGAGGCGGGTCGTAACCTCGTCGGCGTACTCGTGTGCCTTCGCGCCGAGCCGGATGGGATCGGAGTCTGCGAGCCGTTCCCGGAGTGCCAGCGGAAGCTCGGCGTACCTCTTGTTGGTTGCCAGCTTCAGCGCCTCGCTGGAGTACTGGGCGCGCTGCTCCTTCGCTGTCGTCAGCTCGCCAGCGGTGTCGGCGACCTTGGCGAGGGTGCGAGCGACCGCTGCCCGGGCTGCGGGGAGATCTCCTGGGAACGCCTCGACGGAGGCCAGGTCGTCGGGAACGGGGTCGGCGGGCAACCGGGCGCCCTGGTCGCGCAGGTTCTCGGCAAGGTCTGCGGCGTCCTTGGCCTCCTGGGCGACCTTCGCGCTGTACTTCTCCGCCTGGTCGGCGGCGGTCCCTAGGTCGTTCATCCGGGTCAGCAGGTAGGCGGCGCGGTCGCGAGCGTCGGCGGCGGTAGTGAACTCGACCGGCTCGGTGACCCGTTGGGTGCGGTTACGCGTGGTGGTCGCCGTGGCAAGCGCGTCAGACGCGTTCGCGGCTGCGGTGACGGCGTTCGCCCTCCCCGTGATGGCGTGCTCCAAGGCGTTGCGGGCAGTGGCGGCCTCGCCCTCACACTGGGTGGCGGTATGTGTGGCGGCCCGCCGCTCGGCGACAGCGCGGATCTCCGCGAGTACCTGGGCCCGGGGCCGGGTCGTCCCATCGTCCCGGTCCGGGGTGTGGCCGGCCAGCGCACGGTCGCCGCGTTCGATGGCAGCCGCGTTGCTCTGCTCCGACGCCTTCAGCCGGTCCTCGAGCACGGATGCGCTGGATTCAGTCGTCCATTGCTCGATCAGGGTTGCGTAGGACGCCACAGCATCGGTCAGACCTCGGTCGCGTGTTGCCGCGACATCGGCGTCCGGCGGCGGCGAGTTCGGTTCGAGCACACGGATGCTGCCCGCCTGCGTGGTCGCGGCGGTCGCGTCTCGTTCCCGGTTCTGCCGTTCCAGGTCGGCTTCGTTGGCGACCTCGGTGGCCTGTTCGCGGTCGTTCTCGAGGCTGGAGACGCGGCCGTTGGCCTCGACGAGTGCGGTCTGGGTGGCCCGGATGGTCTCGCGGTGCTGGGCTGCCTGGGTGTCGGCCTCGGCAAGGGCCTTGAGCCGGGTCAGATGGAGGCTGGCCTCCGTGGCCTCACGTGTGGCCTGCTGGGCTAGACAGCGCCTTTGGCTTGCCGCGTCCTCGTGTTCTTTGCGTGCGCGGTCGAATGCGGCCGCCTCGTCCTGCTTGGATCGGGCCGCGTCGCGGGCGGTGCGGGCGGCCTGCGCCGCGAGCTCGAGCGAATCGCTGTCGGGGTAGGTGATCAGGAACTTCGAGAGCCGGTCAAGCAAGTCTCGGTCGGAGCGTGCGCGGTCGACGAGTTGGGCCTGCCGTTGGCGGCGGTCCTGGCCGTGGATGCGCAGCTGGTCGGCCGCTGCGGTAGCGGAGTCAGGCAGGTGCAGGCCTTCGTGGAGCGGCACTGACGGCAGTGGCGCCATGGCCGCTGTTGGCTCCGTTGAGCCGGTGGTGCCGTGGGCGGCGTCGGCGAGTTCGGCTGCGGTGACGAGCGTGACGTGTGCCAGGGTTGGGTCGGTGGCCAGGACGACGAGGGCGCGGTCGCGAGCGGCGCCGTCCTGGACGACGACGCCGGTGGCGACGTCGGGGCGGGTGGAGGCCGCTCGGAGCCGGTCGGGTTCGGGGTAGTCGCGAGCGAGTACGTCCCACGCGGTCTGGGCAGGCACGCCGGCGGAGTTGAGGGCGGCGACGACGGCGATGGTGGCGACCGGCGCGGGCAGCAGCCCGGCGGAGTCGACCCCGGCGAGGAGACGGTCATCTTCAGCGGCCTCGACTGCCTCTCTGAGCGCCGCGTCCTCGGACTCGCGAAAAGCGTCGGCCAGGGCGCTGCGGAGCCTGCCGGCGTCTCCCCACACGTTGACTTGCCCGTCGGCTTCGGCGAGCGCGATGAGCCGGTCGTGGCCGGCAAGCCGGGCGTGCGTGTCCCGCAGATGGGTCTCCTCGCGTTGCGCGCTCTCGGCTTCGGCTTCGAGTTGGGTCTGTTCGCCGCGTGCGGCAATCAGCCGACCAGCGGCGGCTTCGGCCGCGGCGCGGTACTCGATCTCGGCCGCATCGTGCTCTGCAGCGGTCTTGTCGGCTGCAGCCACGGCCTGCTGGAGCCGAGTCACCCCTTCGGCAAGGCTCTCCCCGACGCCGAGGACGCCGTCGCGGCGTACCGCGGCCATGGCCCGGTCGTGGTCCTTCAGCCGTGCGTCGGCTGCCGCTTCGGTGCGGCCGAGGTCGGTAACCTCGTCGCGGGCGATACGCAGGTTCTTGGCGATTGAGCTCAGCCGGGTCCGGGCATCTGCGGCACGGCCGGCGGCGTCGGCCGCCTGCCGGTTGAGGATGGTGCCGCGGGCGCCGAGGAGGTCGCGGGCAGCGAGGGCGGCGATGTCGACGCGAACCCGGAGCGCTTCGCGCTCGGCACGTTCGGGTTTGAGTTGTTCGCGGAGCTCGGCGGCGACCCGTTCGTGCGAGGCGGCGTCTGCGAGCGCTGCCGCCACGGTCCAAGCAGTCTGGTCGGCGCGGGCCTCGGTCTCGGCTGCCTGGGCGCCGGTGAGGGCGGTGGCGGCGTCGGCGTCGACCTGTTTCGCGGCGAGGTAAAGTAGCTCGGCTCGGACAGCTTCGACCTGGCCGCGTTCGCGGCGCCGGGCGGCGACCTGTTCCACGAGGGTGGTGGCGCGGCCGGCGGCGATCTGGCTGGCGGTGTCCTGATGAACGGCAGCCTGGCTGAGGGCGGAGCGGAGCCGGACCGCGGCGGCTCTCGCCTGGTCGGACTCTACGGTCGCGGTGAGGACGATCTCGTGAGCAGCCTCGAGCTCGTCGAGCAGGACCTTGGCGTCGGTGAGGAACGCACGTTCGGTCTGTAGCACCGGTCGCCGGAAGAGGTTCTTGGCATGCTCCTTGACCACGGCGGCGCAGTCAGTTGCCTGCTGGGGTCGGGCGATGACGTCCACGACGAGGTCAATGAAGTCCTTGACGGTGTTGAAGTTGAACACCTTCGCGATGCCGCCCTCGCTGGTGTTCATCCGGGCCTGGTAGCGGTGCAGGGCGGTGTCGATACCGAGGTCAGCGAGTTGTTCTTCCCACTGGTTCTGGGTGGTGGCGAAAGAGATCTGCAGCTCGGGGTGGCGGGTGTTGAGGGTCCGGAGCCGGTCGCGGAACTGATTCAGGGTCAGCAGTCGGCCGTCCCGGACGGGGAGGTGGTCGAGGTCCAGGAGCCCGGCCGCGGGCACGGCGGACCACCACAGCTTGTTCAGCGTGACGCTGGCCTCAGGGCCGGGTCGGTGCCGGTCGGGCCACTCGTAGACGGCCCCTGTCAGAAGCTTGCGCTGACCGTCGACAAGGGTTTCTTCGTCGGTGCGAGACCACTCGATGACCGTGTGGCTGGTGTCGCCGTTGCCGACGTAGTCATCGAGGCGGCGGGGCCGCTTCTCGCCGTCCTCGCGGCCAGCGCCAGTGAAGTCTCGGGCAGCGGGGAGGACGACAGCGCTGTGCATCGACATCAGCGAGGACTTACCGCCGCCGTTGGGGAGCCAAATGACGGTCTCGACGGGTTCACCGCCGACGGCGAAGGGGAGCACCAGGTCGCGGAACCGGGCGGACCGTTCCCCGATGGACACGTACCGGACGGCGCTCGACTGCCACGTCACGCGACAACCTCCCCTGTCGTTGGCCCCTGTGCTGGCTGCGTGTCAGCTGCGTCGCCTTCCTCTATGGGAGGAACCTGGGCAGCGGCCGGGTGGTCGTCGGCGAACTGAGGGGGCCGGCCGGGCATCGGGTTACGTGGCTCGGGGTCGTGCGGGTCGGGGAGGTCGGAGTCCACTCGGGCCAGTGCGGTGAGGACCTGGTACCCCTCAAGTGCGGCGGAGAAGCCGATCTGGTGGCGGTAACGCTCGAGGAGCTGGTACCTGCCGTCGCTCTCCTTCCCGACCGGGCGGGCGAGCCCGTGGTCAACAAGGTCCTTGGCGGCGCGCAGCACCCAGTAGGCGGCGCTCTTAGTGGTGATGCGGCCTGTGCCGCGCCCGCGCGTGCCGACCTCGTACGGCGGGAGCTGTTCCCACTCGACCCAGCCGGTATCGAGACCGGCGGCCAGCGCCAGGTCGACAACGTGGTCCTCGACGCCGCCTTGGGCGACGGCATCAGCGCGGGCGCGGAGCTGGACGCAACAGCGGCGGATGAAGTCCTCGCATGGGACGACCTCGACGTAGCGGACGCTGGGGTCGTGCAGGTCGTCGGGGTGCGGGTAGGCGTACGCGGCGATGCCGAGGTGGGCAAGGCCGCGCAACACCTTGGCCCTCTCCTTGTTCCAGGTGGCAGGCTCAGCGGAGAGTCGGTAGGCGAATACGCTCTCCTGACGGGTCGTGATGACCAGGCCGAGGTCGCCGGCGTGCAGGACGCGCATGTAGAGGCCGTCCAGGAGCGCGTCGAACGCTTCGCGGAACACGACCTCGTCGAGGTAGCGGCCCATCAGGCGGGCATAGTCACCTTCGGCTCCGGGCCGGGTCTTGGGCTTCAGCGCGTACCCAAGAAGCTGTCCGAGGTCGCGGCCGTCTGCTCGCAGGGTCATGACCGGACTCCTCGCAGGGACGGCCGGAGCCGGGTCGGGGCGGGTCTGGTGAGCTCGCCGAGGAGGACGGCGTCGGCCTGGTCGAGGTCGACGCACACGATGAGGTCGTCGCCGTCCCAAGTGCCGCCGTCGAGCGGAGTGCCATCGCTGATGCATGCGGCGTCAGGTCCGAGGATCTCCAGCAGGTGCACGGGCCGGTCCGTGCTGTACCCAGGCGTTAAGTCACCCGGCGCCCGGCGATGTGCGTGTAGCCCGGAAGTCTCGTCGGGTCCGTCGTCCCACTGGTTCTCGGCGGGCAGGCTGTCGCGGACGCTGTTGTCGTAGCCGCGCAGAGTGGCCGCGACGAACAGGTCCTGTGCGGACGCTCCGAGGTCGTCCTCGGCCGGGCAGGCACCCAGCAGGGTGGAGAGCCGGGCTGGGAGGGAGATCCGGGCGAGAACCCGGTGCGCAACGTCGAGCAGCTCGCGGGAGACCAGCGGTTCCGGGTCGGGCCGGAAGGTGAGGTCCTCGTCGGTGGCTTCTGGGCCATCGTCGGCATGGCTGCGGGGTTCGTGGATGAGGGCTTCGACGAAGTCGCCCCAGTGCAGCACTGCCGGAATCTTGGGGCCCAATGCGGCACGCAGGTACGCCTCGGCGACGGCCTCGACCTCCACCACGTGCAGCGCGAGGACCGGTTCGAGGAGGTCGGTGCGGAGGTCGAACTCGACTGTGGACAAGACGGGCCGGAACATCTGGCTGTCCTGGGCGTCGAGGAAACGGCCGCGGGCGCCGATGAGGCGTTCCATCAGCTGGGTGTGGAGGTGGCGGGACTCGCTGAGCAGCTTGGTAAGGGCGGCGGAGATCTTGATGCGGCGTTCGGCGGAGATGTCGGCTGGTGACTTATCGGCGATCCCGCCAGCGACGTGGTCCAGCAGCCGCCCTTCACGTGCCAGGCACTCACTGATGTGGTCCAGCGCGTTGCTAAGGAGCCGCGGTGCCGCGACGCGCCAGTCGGTGCCGGGCAGATACCGCTCGGTCTCGGCGAGGAGCTCCTCGACCTGAACCAGGTATCCGGCAGTGAGCCGGCGAGCTTGGATGGCAGTGGCATGGGCAGCGTCGAGCTCGCCGCGGGCCAGCTGACGTTCCAGAACCGTCTCGAGCGCGATCTGCTGGTCCTCGATCGGGATGTCGAGGCCGCCGACAAGGGCGTTGACAGCGTCGGTGCTGCACTCGAGGTAGAGGCTGCCGGTATGCGGGTCCTCTGCCTCGCGCAGCAGCCAGAACGGCCGGGGCACAGCGGTTGCGGCGACACTCCCGTCAACACCGGGGGCGTACACGATGGAGGTCAAGGTGAACTGACGCTCTCGTTCGCGGCGGTTGGTGAGCCCGTCCAGGACGTGCTCGGCGACGGCGGCGTATGCGGTCGAGCCGCCATCGGGACACTGGATGGCGGCGATGCCGGCCAGCAGGGTGGTGACCTGGTCAGGGCTGGTTCGGTCGGGGAACCCCTGTCGGGCGATGACGGCGTCGAACGCGGCGAGGACGAGGGCGCGGGTGTCGAAGCTGGCAATGCCGGAGTCGGCGCGTTCGGCGCGGGCGACGAGGTCGTGGACCGGCACGCTACGCAGCAGCGCGTCGCGGCGACGCGCGAACACAGGGTCGAGGACGACATCGCGAACCTCTAGCGGAGCGCGCGCGAACACCGCCAGCCCGCCAATCAGGTCGTCGGCCAGATCGTGGGGCTGCTCGCTGCCAGCCCGCTCGTCGAGACCGTCGTTGAATAGGTGGACGTGCTCAGTGGCCATGTGCCCCCTTCCCCGTTCAGGTCCTTGTTCGTTCTCTAGCGCGTGCGTACCTGTCGAGGTGTCGATGACAGGCCTGCCCGGCTGACGATGCCATCGAGCACAGACATCGGGTCGGTGGATCGCGGGCCCATCTGTGCTCCTCGGACTTGTGCGAAGTCGTCGCAATGACTTCGGTCAGCGTCTGAGTCTGTGCCGCCGTCACGGATCGAGCAAACTTCTGGAAGTTCCACGGGGTGGCGGAGAGCGGCGCAGACGTGACGTGACCATGCGCCGCCTCAAGCCAGAGCCACGTCACGGCATATCGGTGGCTGCTGGCGCGGGTTCCGGGGCGGTGGTTGCGTGCCCAGCGGGTGAACCAGCGCGTGGTTCGTCCGAGGTGGTGGATGCGGTTCTCGAGGTCGCGGTAGTCGACGTGGAGTTCCTGGGCGGCGGTGAACAGGGCGGCGTGGACGTCGCGGGGTGAGCCTGTCAGTGACGCGGAGCAGGCCCGGGCGGTGCGTTCGCCGAGGTCGGGTGCGAGGCCGAGTGCGCGGGCGGCGTCGGCCCATGAGTGGACGTGCTGGTGGCTTCGGGCTAGACACAGGGCGGCGAACAAGCCGACGGTCGCTGGCCGGGAGTCGAAGAGCGTGGCGAGGTGGGTGCGGACGAGGTGGTCGGGAAGGACTTGCGGGATCTGTCTGGTTGACGGGGTCAGTGGTGCTGACTGGTCGAGGAGTTGGGATAGGCGTCGTCGTGGGGCGTGGGCGGCCATCACGAGGCGGGTGAGGGTCGGTGTCATGCGGGTGTGGTCGGCGAGCCAGCCGAGGCGTCCTTCTGGGACGTCGGGAACGTGCTCCAGCCATGGCGTGAACCGGTCGACCGCGGCATCCAGGCGTTCGGTGTTCAGGATCTGATCCGCTGTGGTGAGGGCGCGGGAGCGGATGGCCGGGTTGTGCGGCGGCCGGATGGTCCATCGGCGGACACCGGAGGTCGGGGTGGCATGGTGGTTGTGGGCCCACCTCGGGAGAGTCGTGGTGTTCCGGGCGGCGGCCGAGAGGTGTAGCAGGAGAGCGGTCAAGGATCGCACGGTGGCGCTGTACTCGCGAGGGCCGACAGGCCCGTCGAAGGTGGCTGTCGTGGCTCCGAAGTCGGCGGCGTCCTGGCGTTGCTGCCGAGCGATGCAGGCTGGGTCGGCGATCTCTGCAACCAGTGTGGTGAGGTCGATCTGGCATTGCTTCCTAGGGCCTTGGCCGAGGGGGTTGCCGCATCGTGGTTGGGCACCGACTACGCGCAGGGGCGAGTGGCGTTGGTCGCGGAAGGGCCGGCCGCAGCCGGGGCAGGTGGCGACCAGGTAGGTGCCGTGGGTACGGCACACGGTCGTCGTGGGTAGTCGCCAGGTGGTGCGCCAGATGCCGTCGTCGGCGAGGCAACCGGGGCAGATCTGGGTGCCGTGGCCGGGGATCCAGCCTCGGGCGGACACGGTGCGGAAGCTGCTCTGCCGGGTGGGGTCGAGCCCTTCCAGGTCGAGAGAGGTGCCGTCGTATGCCGCGAGGGTTGCGTGCCGCAGGTGGTGAGCGTCGACTCCGGTGAGGTGGGCGAGGCGGTCGAGCGTGGCCGAGGTTGGGGCGAGCATGAGGTAAGCGGTGGTGTCGCTGCCGGCTCGGACTTGCTGTACGAGGTGGGCGGTGGACAGATGGTTGGCGTCGGCGACTCGTTCGAGGTAGCCGTCGAGGGCTTCGCCGGGCGTCATGTCGACCAGAGTCGGCAGCGCGGCATCGGGAGTGTCAGCCAGCATCTCGACTCCCGTGGACTTGATGGGAGAACTCCGCGGACCCGTCAGCCGCGACGAGGTCGGTGGTGCAGGTCAGGTGTTGTTGCCACCAGGTGCGCAGGTGCAGTTTGGTTTCGGCGTCTAGGACCGTTTCGAGTTTCAGGACCGCGGCGGTGTAGCGATGTGGGTGCGGACCGCCCGCAGGGCGGCCGAGGGTGGCGTCGAGCCATACCCAGCCGGCCGCAACCTCGGCGTCAACGGATGTGGCGCCGGCGACCGGCAACCGTTGTAGGACAGTGGACGGCACGCGTCGAACGGCGTGAAGCTCGGCGCGGGCGTGGGCAAGGTCCCGCAGACCGGCGTCGTGGAGGTGGCGTGCGTGAACAGCGAGTCGTCGCAGCGCATGGGAGTGTCGGAGGACGCGCGCGGCGACGCGTCGTGTCCTGGGTGAGGTGGTGGCGCCGTGGAAGTCCGAGACTGCAGCGATGGTCATCGGGTCGCCGTGAACTTGGCTGGCCAGGACGGTGAGAGCGACCGCTGCGGCGGTGCGGGGTGTCCGTTGGTGCTCGGGCAGGATGATCGGGTCGTCGGGCAGTCGCAGGATGCTCGGGACGTGGCGGGGCTGGATACCCAGGTCCTCGAGGAGATCGAGCAGGCCGTCATAGGTATCGGCGGGGGTTGGCCAGTCGGGCAACTCGTCGGGGTGCGGGTCCCACTGGTCGGCCATGACTGCGATGTTGTCGAGTAGCTCGGTGGTGTGCGCGGGGTCAGCGGAGGCGTCCCAGGTCAGGGCCAGCAGGGTCGCGGTGACCGAGGGTGGACGGGCAATCGTGTAGCGGCCCTCGATCACGTTGGGCTTCTCCCAGCGGACGACCCAGGATCGCCACTGCGCGGTTTCACCATCGGCCAGGGGCGGCCAGTTGTCCCAGAGCGCTGGTTCGAGTTCGGCCATGAGCGACTCGAGGCGGCGGAGGCGATCACGGGCTCTTGGGCTGCGTGTCGCTGCGGCGAGGGTGTCCATGACCTCGGGGTGGACCTGTCGGATCCGCTCGGGGACCT
This sequence comes from Nocardioides sp., assembly GCA_051657765.1. Classification (GTDB taxonomy): domain Bacteria; phylum Actinomycetota; class Actinomycetes; order Propionibacteriales; family Nocardioidaceae; genus Nocardioides. The sequence goes on from JBOFLH010000489.1 coordinate 11,075, forward strand.
GTGGTGGGTCGGGGTCGAGTCGGTCGACCAGCAGGTGTCGGCAGAGCGGGCAGAGGACCACGAGGTTGAGCCGGGCGGCGACGGTGCTTACGCACCCGTTGGGGCAGGTGGCGGGCTGGCCGGCGTACCGGCGCCCGGTTCGGGCGCGTTCGGGCACCATCCCCGGGTAGGCGCTGCGCAGCGTCCCGGCACGCAAGCGCGCGGCCGGGATTCCGCTGCTCAGGGCGAGCCTGGCGAGCAGGCCCTGCGGCGGCTTCTCCCAGACTCGGGCGGTGCGCTGGTGGCCGGTGAGTTCGCTGAAGGTGAGGTGGTTCGCGTCGGCGAGGCGCTCGAGGTAGCCGGCGATGTCTTCGCCGGGTTGGATGTTGGCGGCGACCGGGAGCTGACAGGCGGTGTTCATCCGGCGCCGCCCTTTCCGTGGTGGGCGACGGTCACGGTGGGATGGAGTTGTGCGGGTGCCGAAGGGCGGGTCTGGCGGGCGAGGTCTTCCCGGGTGAGTTTGGATGCGGGTACGGCTCGGATGTGGTCCTCGGTGATCGTCCAGGTGCCATCTTCGACGGCGGCGGTCGTGGCGCGCCGGATGAGGTTCACCACGGCTTGCATCCGTCCTTGGGTGCGCTCGAGGATCAAGCCAGGGAGGTCGTTGTGCAGCATGCCCGGGTCCGCTGCGGGCAGGAACGGGGTGATGAGATCGCTGAACTCCTTGAGGAATCGCTGCCAGGCGAGGGCCTGTTCCCTGGTGTCGGAACCGTAAGGGGCGACGGTGAGTTCGTAGGCGCGACCGGTGATCTGGGGGTCGTTCATCACGTCGTGATCGCCGAGGTTCGCCCCGGAGAAGATGACCGTGATGCCGTACTCGCCCACAGCGGTCACGACCGCTTTGAGGTGGTCCAGGGCATACCGGCCGAGGCGTTCGGTCAGGATCAGCTGATGCAGGTCGTCGATGACCAGCAGGCGCACCCCGTGCTCGAGTACCAGGTCGAGGGTCGTGACCTTCTTCGCGACGCGCTTGTCGTAGTCGAGCGCCTCGACCACGAGCTCGTTGAACTTGGTGACGGTTGTCGCGGCCTCCAGCGACAGGAACAACACCGGTGCGTGGGTGGGGTGGATCTCCTGGTCTCGCCCAGCGAACCGTCGGGTCGTGGTGCGGCGCGCCATCCGGTCCGGAATGCCGTCCGCGCCGACATGGTGACGGTGCACGGCGTACGCGACCTGGTAGAGCACTGTCGACTTTCCCACGACGTTGGGGCCGGTCAGCATCGCAACCTCCCGCGTGCCGGTCAACGCCTCGGCGTTGTCCTCGATCAGCCGATGCAGCACATCCCGGATTCGGCGGTCTCGTTCGGAGTCGACATAGCGGGAGTTCAGGTAGCGCCGAACCTCTCGCGCGTAGGCACGGCGCTTGGCCTCCGACAGCGCGATTGCCTCGGAACAGGTCAGGGGTGCTGGTGGCGCCGGCGCCGGCGTGTATGCCTGAGCGTGCAGCAGTGCGGCTTTCACTTCCTGTCCTCCTGCGACTCCAACGACGGCCACGCGGCTTGGGTGGGGTCGAATGACAACCCCGTGATGGGCGGCGCCGGTGAGGTGCGGGGACGTGTCGACCGGGCCGGCGACCGGGGCCGTCGGGTCTTGCGGGAGCCTGCGGCGGCGGCCTCGTCGTGGTCGAACTGGGATCGCGATTCGCGCAGGTGCGCGGCGGTGATCTTGTTCGGTTTCCAGTCGACGAGGTCCGGGGTCGCTCGAAGACGGTCCACCGAGGCGATGTCGTTGACCGCGGCGAGGATCTCGCGCTGAACGGCATCCTTGTTGGTGCTGCTATTGGTACCGCCGCGGCGTCTGACCGCCTTGGTGGCCGCCTTCAGGACGACGTCGGTCATGGGTGCTTGGAGTTGGAAAGCGCGCCGCCACGGCACCTCAACGACGGCGCCGGTGTCGGGGCGGCGGAACCAGAGCCGTGAGAGGTCTCTGGGGTCGTAGCAGAAGGGGGCTGCCCGGTCCCCGTCGTGGAAGAATCCCTTGGGGACGTTGCGGAACTCGTCGAGTTCGGCGGAGTCGAAGGTGAGGTCCTTGTACTCGACGCCGTCGTGCCGGATGGTCAACCACACGGTCGGGAGCAGGTCGTACAGCAGGTCTGGTCGTTGCAGCAGGTGGATGCGTCCGACCGCCTCCAGGAGCGCGTCGTACACCTCCAGGGGTGTGATGCCAATGGCCGGCGACCGGTCCTCGATGACGCGGTCGGCGACCGTGATCCCGCCGTGACGGGTGCGGTGGTAGTCGGTGGTGACGAACTCCCGAAGGCGCACCTCGAGCTCGCGCGGTGTCAGGCCGGGCCCGTCGCCCTTGAAGACGGCCCGCCCCTTCTTGTCGACGACGATCGTCCCGGCGTCGCTGCCGCGCTGGGACACGTTGCGGCCCTTGTGACCGGCCAGCTGGAGCAGGCAGCGCTGCAGGGTTTCGTGCCATCGCTCCACGAACGCGTTGTCGGTGGGCTTCTTCCCGCGCGAGAGGAGCAGGTTGATCCCCAGGTGCGCGCACACGTCACGGAAGTAGCCGCCGGTGAAGATGCTGCCCTTGTCGGCGCGGATCGCGTCGGGGACCAAACCTGGGATCGCGTGCTCCCCGAGCAGCGAACGCCCGGCGAGGCGTTCGGCTTCGACCACGGCGTCGTCGATGAAGCCGATCGCCTCCGGGACCCCGGCCCAGCGCCAGTCATGCACCCGCCCCGGTTCGACAACCTGGCTGAACGGCCGTAGCACGTCGTACAGGATCAGTCCGGCCTCGACCGCGTTCGCGCTACGCGGGACGACGCGCAGCGCCAGCACCACGCGCGTGCAGACATCCAGTGCCGTGATGATCTCGACCGATATGGCCTTGCCCGACCACGGGTCGACGCAGAAGGCGTCGGCGCGGGTGACGTCGATCGCGACGACCTGCCCCGGCCGCAACGCGGGATAGGCGGTCAAGGCGAGGACCCCGCGCAGCTTCTTCGTGGTGTGCGATCTGGTTGTCCGCCCTGCGGCCTGCGCCATGTGAGTCAGGTACGAGCGCAGCGTCGACTCAGGCGCCTCCAGAGCAACCAAGCCTTCGGCCTTGAGCACCAGGAAGGTTCGGCGCAGAAGTTCGTCGACGGAGCGAACCGACCGTGTCCCGTCGATGCGGGCCACGACCTGGTCGGCGACCCGACGCACCTCCGGGTCAAGGCCAGCGAACGAGGAATGGCGGCGTACCCGTCGCTTGTCGACAAGCGCCAGGAGACCGCCGTTGATCGGCTGGCTGTAGTCGGACAGCCAGTTCATCAACTGCCGCTGGGATACTGCCCCGACCCGGCTACGCGGCGTGGTCTTGCCGGCTTCTTGGTCTCGCTGGCGTTGACGATCGAGCGAGGCCTCCTTGGCGAGGCTTCGGGCCATCGCCTCGCACTTCTTGGTGTCCGAGACCTTCCGGGCCGGATCGAACACGGTGAACGGCTCTCCGGGACGTGCCAGTGCCGCATGCCCGCGGGCGTAGCCGGTCTTCAGCGTCAGGACGACTTCCTGCTTGTCCAGTGCTTCCTGGAGTGCCGCGTCGTCCAGTCCGGACAGGATGGCGACCAGTGACTCGGCTACCGCGTCGACCTGCCCGTCGACGATGGCTCGTGCCGGTTGGACCTCGGTCCACGAGACCTCGTGTGTGCCGCCCGTGACGTCGCGGGTGGTGTACCCGAAAGGTCCCAGAGCAACGACCGTTCTCGGGCCGTCCGGGAACAGGATCGAAGCGCCGTCGTACAAGACCACGTGCGCGCTCATGACGTCGTCTCCGCTGGAGCCCACACCAGGCGACTGTTCGAGTCCCACGCAGAGCTGAGGTCCATCTCGAGCTCGCCCGTCCAGACCAGGTGCCACATCGCTGACACCAGGAAGCCCCGCCAGTCGTCGGCGTCCAGCACGTCACCGACCGTGCCGGCACTGCCTCCGAGGACTTCGCGCAGGATCACCCTCGCCCGCTCGAGCCACTCCGGCGGGCGCCGGGCGGAGGCGATCCATCGAAGGTTCAGCGACTCCACCGGTGCCAACCCGCCGAACAGGTCGTAGCGCCAACCAACGGCGTCACACGCGGCTTTCGTTCTCGCCGTCATGACTGCGAAGGTCTCGTCGCGGTGCTCGAGTAGCTTGGCGTCCCAGATCGTCACGGTGCCGTCGCGATGCTCGCTAAGCAGGTCCGGGACGTGCGATGTTCCGTCCTCCCACTCCAACACCAACGGCTGTCCCAGCAGCCAGGCGACGTCTCGCTGACGATCCAGCCAGGTCGCCAGCTCGTGCTCGAGACCGGACTCCAGGAACAACCACCCGCCGGTCGTCACGGACATGGCCTGGACCGGGATGTTCTTCGACAGCCGCCCTGACCTGGTCCCACGGACCGGCTCCAGGCCGCGCACGTCCGGCGGGCCGTCACCCCACGACCAGGCAGCCCGACCCGCCCCTCGACACCGAAACAACCAGGTCGCAGCACCCACTTGGGCACCGACGGGCCGCAGCCCTACACTCGGCATGACAACACCTCCTGCCTCCACACACGGATCAGGTACTTGTCTTACGAGGGCGTCCCGCGGCAACGGGGCGCCCTCGACGTTTGTCTAGTGCATCGAGACTAGACCCCCAGCCCCCGTGCCGCTTAGCGCACGACTCGGGATCTGGCAAGCAGACACGCCGAGAACCCTCCTATGAAACATGGGAGGCGGTTTAGGAAAAGTAGGACCCATCTCGACAACTAAAAGCCGCCGTCGCGGGCCATGTTGTTGAAGCGGGAGTAGTGGCCCTGGAATGCCAGGACGATGTCCTTGGTGGGGCCGTTGCGGTGCTTGGCGACAATGACGTCGGCCTCGCCATCGCGCTCCGGGTCGGACCGGTCGCGGTGCAAGAGGATGACGACGTCGGCATCCTGCTCGATTGAGTTGTGCACGGCGATCCCGTCCGCGATGAAGTTGTGGCAGTCGAGCACCGTGGCGTCATAGACCTCCTCGATACCTGCCGGCTCCACAGACACGACGGCATCCCAGAAGACGTCGTTGGTCGCCGTCAGCTCCAGGTCGGCGCCCCGGAGCACCTCGGCCACGCGCGAGAGCCGGGCGCGCGATGGCGCAGAGGCGTACAGCGTCGAGCCGCAGTACTGCGTGCCGAGCGCCGCCTGGAACTGACGAGTCGTCATCCCCTGCGCCGCCATCGACTCGCGCAC
>JBOFLH010000490.1:0-4642 GCA_051657765.1 Nocardioides sp.
GGTTCGATCAGAGCCCACTGCTCATCGGTCAGGTCCGAGGGATAACGGGCCGGGGAAGAAGACACCACATGAACACTCTGGCCACATCAGCCCCAGCAACCAGACAGACACACCGAACCACTTCTTAAACACGTTCTAACAGCCCCTCTGAACGACTTAGGCGCAAACGCCGGAGGTTCCGCGCTGTTCGGAATTCCAAGCACACGGCCGCGCCGGCCTAGTGAAGGGTGTAGCGAGACCACCCGTAGCCGGCTTGGCGGGCCACTACGGCCAGCCCGCACACCGTCATCAGCCCAGTCCGGTACCGTCACGTGAAGGCCGTGTCTAGCAGAACGGGGCGCGAGTTCGCGGGCGGCGTAACGCTTCAGACAGCGGATACTCTCCCGCTTTGAGAGCCCTTCGGCAGTCCGACGCTCGACCTAGGTGCGGGCCTGGGGGGTTGGACTTCATCCGCACGATCACCACGCGGTGTAGGACGCTGCCCGGTCACCGCCGCGGTTTGAGCCGGTGCCGGGTGGCCTTGCCTGAGGACGCCCGGGGAGGGCTGACCCATCCCCACCAGGGTCGCCGGGGTCGCGGCGACCGATCCCGCGGTGCCGACGAAGTACTCAACTCCCACGGAGGTCCAGGCGCTCGCGACAGTCCTGCTGGCCTTGATGCATACAGTGGCAGCGTCCATCTCCGCCGGTGTCCCGAGCTGGCTGAAATCGGTCGTGTTCGTGCTTGCCTGGGAAGCGATCAAGTTCGGAATGCTCGCCATCCTGATCGCCATACACCGTGGTGTCAGCGTCACTCGCGGGATTCGGACGCTATGACGTCGTGGGCTTCCACTCACAACCCCACCGGACTCGGCGGGTCGCGGCGCGGGTCGAACGCACGTGCGAGAGACTTGTGCACATGCTTCCTGGTGACTCCGCAGATCTGCGCAAGGCGCGTGGAGCATTCTTCACGCCGGACAGAGTCGCACGTTTCATTACTGACTGGGCCATTCGTTCCGCTGGCGACGCGGTCGTCGAGCCTTCGTGTGGCGAGGCTGTTTTCCTGCACCAACTTGATGGCGGGCACACCGGCCCCATCGTCGGAGTTGAGATCCATCCCGCTTCCGCACGGGAAGCCGAGCGAACGCTCAATCGCGAGGGCATCAATGCGGCCGTGCACGTGGGCGACTTCTTTGGGCACGCCGAGTTCGGCCGGTACGACGCTGTCGTCGGAAATCCGCCGTACGTCAGATATCAGGGCTGGACCGGTGAGGAGCGTGCGGCGTCCCTCCACGCTGCGCTACGCGCAGGAGTCAATCTGACCAACCTCGCCAGCTCCTGGGCTGCCTTCACGATCCATTCGGCACTGCACCTGCGCGTGGGTGGTCGCCTCGGCCTGGTACTGCCGGCTGAACTGCTCACGGTCAACTACGCGGCGCCGGTGCGTCAGTTCCTGATGGATCGCTTCGCCGATGTCACGCTCGTGTTGTTCGAGGAGCGCGTGTTCCCCGGAGTCGAGGTTGAAGCTGTTCTCCTGCTCGCCGATGATTACGATCCCGACGGGCGCCGCGGCACCGACCACATGAACCTGATCCAGGTCCGTGACGCAAGCGACCTCACGGACCTCGCGGCAGCACGCCGCTGGACCCCGCCGACCCGTGGCGCCCGGTGGTCAGCAGGACTCGTGTCCTCGCAGGGTCTTGCTGCTTACTCCGCTGCTACAGCTCATGACGGCTTCGCCGTCTTGCAGACCTGGGGCAACACGACGCTCGGCACGGTCACCGGCAACAACAAGTTCTTCACCCTGAGCCCGGCGAAGGTCCGCGCGCTCGGGCTGACCGCCAGCGACACCATCCGCCTGTCACCCCCCGGATCTCGCCATCTCCGAGTGCTCACGCTCACCAAGGATGGCTTGGCGCGACTTGGAGAAGGTGGAGAGGCCACGTACCTGTTTCGGCCCGATGGTGAGCCCTCTCCGGCCGCATGGCGCTACATCAAGTCTGGCGAGGACCTCGATGTCCACACCGCCTACAAGTGCCGGGTCCGGAAGCCTTGGTGGAGAACGCCCTATCTGCGGCCGGCCGACCTGTTCCTGACCTATATGAACGCCGACACGCCGCGACTCGCGACCAACCGTGCAAAGGCGCACCACCTCAACTCCGTGCACGGTGTCTACCTCAACGAAGACGTCCGGGACCTTGGGCAGAGCCTGCTCCCCGTAGCGTCACTGAACTCAGTCACCTTGCTTGGCGCCGAAGTGGTGGGCCGGGCCTACGGTGGCGGGATGTTGAAGATTGAGCCGCGTGAGGCTGACCACCTGCCGATGCCGTCCCCGGACCTGGTCCAGACGCATCGAGAGTCGCTGACAGCCCTTCGCCCGAAGGTGACTGCTGCATTGCGTTCAGGCCAGCTCCTGGACGCGGTTTCCCTCGTCGACGACGTTCTCTTGGGCGACGGTCTCGCACTTAGCTCGCTTGACCGACACCGGATCGGTTCCGATCGGGCGAGTCTTGCTGCGCGTCGGGCGGCCAGAGGCAAAGATGGCGCACGTGGCGAAGGATGATTCCAAAAAGGCGCTCGCATGGCCGCTGTTTGACGCGATCGTCGTCGATGCTCCGATGCGCCGTCTCAATCCCTGGGAGCAGGGCGGGTACGTGCCGGACTTCGAAACGCTGGAGCGCGTCCTCGGCGTCCCGCTCCTGTTGGAGGCCGACACGACCTCGGGTGTCCCCGCCCTCGCCCTTGACGTCTGGGCGGCCTATGAACTTCGGCGTGCCGGACTCGATCCTGATGCCGTGTGGCCCCGTGAGAGCGCGCCGCGCGTGATCTCCTCCGATCTTCTGAAGTTCGTCGACAAGCAGTACGTCAAGACGAAGAAGGAGATCGTCGAGCGCCTCGCGAAGGGCGGCAACACCTTCGGGGGCACCGTTGGCGGTTCCGCCAACCTGCTTGGGAAGAACTATCTCAAGCAGGTCGACGTCGTGATGAGCCACTGGGCGACAGGCCCTGAGGTGATGATCTCGACCAAGCGCATGGATTCCTCGTTCGGAAAGAACGCTGCCAACCGCGTCGAAGAGTCTTATGGCGACGCGAAGAACCTGAGGCTTCGCTACCCACAAGCCGCCACAGGGTTCGTCTATGGCCTGCGCTCAACGTGCTGGGACGAGACACCCGACAAGGCGCGTTGGCTTGTCGATCTTCTGGCCAAGTTGGGCCGCGAGGAAGACGCGTATCACGCCGTCGCACTGATCGTGCCCCAGTACGGGGGAGAGTTCGCGTCAGATGAAGACAGCGAAGCGGCTCCGATTGACGACGCCGTGGTTCCAGAGGCTGACCCGGAGCTCGATCTCGCCCTCCCGCCGGACGAGATCGAGGAACGGCTGAGGTCCCTGCCGAAGCTGACACTGCGTCATGACCTGGTGCCTGACGAGGTCAGTCCCGCTCGGTTCTTCCGAGTCATGCTGAACGTTCTCCTCGACAACACGCCGATCAACTTTCACGAGCATGCGCGAACGTTGCGCAATCAAGCCCGAACCACCACGGACCAAGTATCGGAGCGCTAACGCTCGCCTTCGGGTGGATAAGCGCGCGAGTCCGTGCTGGTCCCTGGGAGAGCTACGCGATGTCGCTCTGTCCGGGACGACCCAGCATGTTCCGAACTTCGCGCCGGACGAGCGACGGCAGGTCGAGCGAGTCTAGATCCTGCGCAGCCGCCACGAAGACTTACAGGCGGTTCAGGTCGAGCGTGTCGGCGCTGTCAGGGAAGCCGCTTGGCAACGCGAGGACGTTCCGCATACTCGGTGCGCGCTCCACAAGCTCGTCAGCCTCGGGTCGCCAAGATCGAGCAGCAAGCTCGTCCGCCGAGTCGCCGACCAGAACTCCCCACTGCCCGAGTGCCGACCAGTACAGCGATGAAGGCAGTGTCTTGAGTTCGGTGAGGACGTTGCGACCGATTAGGCCGTCGTGAGCGCCGGCGTTATTCAGCGCGACTATGAGTCGTCTCTCGTTGTCACCCGCGCGCCGCTGTAGGTCTTCACCGCTTGTCGCCCGGCCTGCGGCGGCGCTGTAGCACCAGGGGATGAGAAGCAGGCACCGCGCCCGTGTGTGCAGGGCGGAGGTCCCCGGCAACAGCTGGTCGCTGAACGAGTCCCGGACTTGACCGATCCCGAGCTCATCGCGGCTCTCCGTCTGGGAGAACAGATTGATGACCCCGCGCATTCGGCGCTGCTCTTCGCGGCTGGAGTCGAGCCAGGCGATGGTGCTCGGCATGGGACCTCGTTCCGGACTGTGTGCGCCTCGCCACGTTGGGAAAGGCATATCAGTCCTCGCAACGAGATTGTCCCAACTCGGAGTAGGCGACGGAGTCCTGTCGCTGTGAACCATTCGTGGCGGGCCCTGAGGGCGGTCGAGTGCGCTCGTCGGGTTTCTCGACGCTGACGTGCGCAGCGCCACCCCCTGGGGCCGCACTGGGGCCGCAGGCGAACGATAAACGGCCCCCGACACTGGACGACGTCACAAGACGTTTCAGGTCAGCAGACCTGCGCCTTCGTTCCTCGGGCGCACAGTGGTGCGCGAAGATTCGGGACCGTTGGCGGCCTTGCGGGCTGCCGTGGCGGGGTGGATGCTGGTGGAGTTCGTCGTGGTCGACCCCGGCGTTCCCCTGT